>CAZPZE010000622.1:0-6067 GCA_964590625.1 uncultured Solibacteraceae bacterium | reverse complement strand
CGACCGCCAGCATCAGCATCAACGACTACACTTACCGGCTCAACATCAACAGCGCGGCGGCGTTTATTCAGGATGACTTCAAGGTCCTGAGCAATCTCACGCTGAACCTCGGCCTTCGGTGGGAATGGGATGGTCCGTACTCAGAAGCCAACAATCAGTTCGCGAGCTTCAATCCGTACATCACGAACCACATCACCGGCAACCTCGGCGACGTTCAGTTTGCCGGCCGAAACGGCGCCCCCACTCACTTCTCGCCGAATATTTACCACGATTTTCTGCCTCGAATCGGCTTCTCCTGGAACCCCGTGCGCGATACGGTGCTTCGCGGTGGTTACGGAGTCTATCGCCTCCCGGCCATCGGCTACTCCGGCACTGGTCCGGTATCCCAATACGCCCAGACGCTCAGTGCCACCAGCACGGATAATAATCAAACGCCGCCGTTTTACCTCGCGGGAGGCGTCCCCGCCCCCACATACAATCTGGATGCGAACGGAAACCCGAATATTCCGGCGAGCCTCACATCTCCTTCCCGAAACGTCAGCATGCTGGAGCTGCGCGCCCGCACGCCTTATAACCAGACGTGGCAGATGGGAGTGCAGCGAAGGTTACCCGGCGACTGGATTATCGAAGCGGACTATGTGGGCACGCGCGGCGTCAAACTTCCGGTCAACGAACCGATGAATCAGTTGCCCGCGAATCTTTGGGGACCCGGCAATCGCCAGTCGCTCCGCCCGTTCCCGCAGTATCTGAACGTGACTCACCTGGCGAACGACAGCAACTCGCTCTATAATGCCCTGCAGACGGACGTGCAGCGGCGATGGCACGACGGCGTCCTCGGATTCGCCTATACCTGGTCGAAAATCACGGATGACATCGATGGCCCCGCAGGCTCCAGTCCCATCCAGGATATCTACAATCTCCAGGCAGAACACGGCATCGCGTCGTATGATGTCCCGCACCGCTTTGTGGCGAACTACGTGTACCGCCTGCCCGTTGGCGCGCACGGCCGTTATCTGCGGGGGGTTCCGGTCGTGAGCCAGGCGATTGGCGGATGGGAACTCTCGGGCGTTACCGAGTTTCAGGTCGGCCTGCCCATGGCTGTGACCCAAAGCAATGCAATCGGCGGATTCACCGGTACCCAGCGCCCCAATCAAATTGGCGCAGCGGCGCTGCCGGGGGATGAACGGACGGTTACGAGATGGTTCAACACCAGTGCATTCGCGGTCGCGCCCGCCTATACTGCGGGCACTGCCCCGCGCTTTCCTCTCTACGGACCTGGCATCAACAACTGGGACGTTTCGCTGATGCGGAATGTCCCGATTCGCGAACGGATGCGCCTGCAGTTCCGCGGAGAGTTCTACGACGCGATGAATCACCCGAATTTCAAGAACCCGAACACGACGCTCGGAAATGTGAATTACGGAAAGATTACATCAGACAACGGCCCGCGCGTCATCGAACTCGCGCTGCGGTTGTTCTGGTAAGGAGAAATGGTGAAAAAGACTTCTTTCGTTTGCTTCGCGCTGTTGAGCGCGTCCCTGTTGTCCGCCCAGAACCGGAGCGTGGCCGTGATCTCACATCGCGGCGAGCACCTTCACCATCCGGAGAATACGATGCCGGCTTTCGAAGAAGCGGTTCGCGTCGGCGCCGATTATTTCGAAGTGGATGTGCGGACCACGTCCGACGGCAAGCTCGTGCTGATGCACGACGCGCAGGTCAATCGGACAACCAACGGCCAGGGCGAAGTCGCGAAAATGACCTTCGATGAGATTCGCGCCCTCGATGCGGGCGGCGGAGCGAAGGTTCCGACCTTCGACGAAGTGCTGGATTATGCGCGTGGCAAAATCAACATCTACGTCGACGTAAAGCAGGTAACGGCGAAAGAACTGGTGCAGCACATTGTGGATCACGGGATGGCCGATCACGTCGTGATCTATTCCGGCAGAATTTCGAAAGAGATACAGGATCTCGATCCCAGGCTGAAAATCATGCCCGAAGCCGGTCAGGTGGAACAGGCGCAGCGCATCGTGGATCTTCTCCATCCGAAAGTGCTGGCTTTTGACGCCGGCGATTTCAAACCCGAAGTCATTGCTGTCGCAAAAAAGGCCAATGCCCTGATCTATGTGGATCGGCTGGGTCCGGCGGATAATCCGCAGACATGGCAGGAAGCGATCGACGCCGGAGCCGACGGGATTCAGACCGATCATCCCGAAGAACTGGTCAAGTATCTTCGCGGGCACGGTTACCCCAGGCCGTAAGGCCCTGCCCGCTGCCGCAAAAAAATCTCCGATTGACACGTAGTAAAAACTTACGTAAAGTAGCTCCATATGGAGCCGAAGTTTTCCCGGGCAGAACTCGAAGTCATGGAGGAGTTCTGGAACCACGGACGCCTCTCCATCCGCGAAGTCCAGGAATCGTTTCCGGAAGCCAGCCGTCCACCCTATACGAGCATTCAGACCATCGTCTATCGCCTCGAAGAACAGGGCGCGCTGCGGCGTGTGCGGAAAATCGGCAACGCCCACATCTTTGAAGCTGTCACCTCGCGCCAGGAAGCGCGCGGCCGCGTGCTCGACAATCTGCTGAGCCTGTTCGGTGGCCGCACGCAAACGGTGATGGCGCACCTGGTGGAAACCGGGAAGCTGACCCGTCAGGACATACAGGAAGCCGAACGTCTCATCAACGAGCTGGAGCGAAAGGCGAAGCCTTGAAGGAGTTGTTCATTGCGTGCGCGGCCGCGGCGGTGGCTGCGAGCATGGTCACCGCTCAGACTCCGTCTTCCCAGCCGGCCCTCAGCTATGACGCCGCCGCGACCCACAAATCGCCACCCGGAAGCGAACATCGCCCCGGCCCCGGTATGGGGCCCGGCCCGCAGGGCGGTCTGCGAACGCACGATACTCCGGCCACCACCCTGATTGCGTGGGCCTACCAGGTCCAGAGCTACCAGATCGTCAACGCGCCGGGCTGGGCTTCAACGCAGGCTTACGACATCGTTTTCACGCCCGATAAACCGGAAGTGGCCGCCACCGTTCCATCCGGCCCGAAATCGAACATGACGGACGCCTCCCTGGACCGCGACCTCATCCGCCTGCGCGCGCTCCTGCGCGACCGCTTCGGGCTCGTCCTCCGTTCGGAGACACGCGAGTTACCGGTCTACAACCTGGTCCAGGCGAAAGGTGGAGCGAAACTCGCGGCGGCATCTCCCTCGGAATCGAACTCGAACGTAAGAGCGAGAGGCGGCCAGATCACAGGTATCAATACAACCATGGAGAGGCTCGCCGGCGTGCTTTCGTCTTTGCTGGAGCGCCCGGTGCACGATGAGACTCACCTGAATGGCCGATACGACTTCAAAGTCGTGACCGGGTCTGAGGGGCCCCTGAACGAATCGCTCTTTACCGCTCTCACAGAACAAACGGGATTGAAGCTGGAATCGGCCAAAGGGCCGGTCCAGGTGTACGTAGTGGAAAAAATTCAGCAGCCCACGGAGAACTGATATGAACGCCCTCTTCAATCACCTCTGGCAATCGACGGCGTTCGCCGCGGTCGTCGCGCTGGCCGCCTTGATTCTGCGCCGCCATTCGCCCCGGTTGCGTTATTGGCTCTGGCTCTCTGCGTCGGCTAAATTCCTGATTCCGTTCTCACTGATTTTGGCGACAGGCGCGCGCTTGCAGCTACCTCCGGACACGCCAACGATTCGCGCAACCACAGTGCAGCAGGTGTCCGCGGTTTTCTCGCCCGTGTCGTCCTTCTCGGAAATCACACACCCTCTCCGCCCGTCATTCCCCTGGCTTCGAGTCCTTGTGCCGCTCTGGCTCGCAGGCGTAGCGTTCCTCGCCGCGCGCTGGCTCCGCCGCTGGTGGCGGATTCATCGCGCTGCGCGCCTCGCTGCGAAATTGCCGCTGGAACACGCGCTGCCTGCATATTCCTCTCCAGCCATGATCGAGCCGGGAATCTTCGGGATTTTCCGCCCCATCATTCTGCTGCCGGACGATCTCGATCGGCATCTTTCACACGAACAATTCGAGGCCGTCCTTGCCCACGAATCGCGGCACGCTCGTTATCGCGATAATCTCACCGCCGCGTTCCACATGCTGGTAGAAACCTTGTTCTGGTTTCATCCGCTTGTCTGGTGGATCGGCGCGCGCCTGATCGAGGAACGCGAACGTGACTGTGACGAGGCGGCACTCATTCAGGGCAGCCAGCCTGGCGATTACGCCCGCGGCATCGTCAGTGTCTGCCAGTCTTACATCGAGTCTCCCCTGCCATGCGCTTCCGGCATCAGTGGCGCCGATCTGAAGAAGCGTATCCGCGAAATCATGGGGTGGCGCGGCTCGCGGCGGATCACCGTCGCAGGTAAAGCCGCGCTTGCCATTGCCGCGATTGCCGCGGTCTCGCTTCCGTTCGTCATCGGTATTGTGCGCGCGCAGAGCCTGCCGGCTGCGCCGCAGTACTTGTACGACACCGTGTCGGTTCGTCCCTCCGCTCCGGACGCGGTGGGCGGCCATATCGGCCCCGGTCCGCAGGGCGGACTCAAGACCGAAAACACGACACCGATGCTGCTGCTGACCTTCGCATACGGCGTGCGCGACTATCAGATTGAGGGAGCGCCCGGCTGGACCAGTTCGCAGCGCTACGACATCACCTTCACGCCCGATAAACCAGAGGCCACGCCGACGCCGGGAATGCCGCTGCCGCAGATGCAGGGCTTCATGGAACGTAACCGCCAGCGCATGCAGGCCGTGCTGCGGGACCGCTTCGGTCTCGTCATGCGCAACGAAACCCATCAGCTTCCGGTATACGCACTCACGCAGAACAAGGGCGCCAATAAGCTGACTCCCCACGATGAAAGGCAGCCCGGCCCCTCACTTCGAATGGGACAGGGCGAGTTGACCGGCGTCGGAACCCCGATCCAGTTGCTGCTTCAACCGTTGTCCCAAATACTCGGTCATCCGGTCATCGATGAAACCGGCCTCACCGGCCAGTACGATTTCCATCTCACCTGGACACCGGACGCCGGGCTATCACAGACAGCCCCGGATGGCGTACCGGCGGCGTCCGGTGACGGAGCCTCGCTGTTCACCGCCGTCACCGACCAACTCGGCCTGAAACTCGAATCGAAGAAGGGCCCGGTAACGGTTTACGTCATCGAAAAAATCGAGCAGCCGAAAGCGAACTGAGTCAGTTTTCCGAAGGCCGTTCGACCGAGTCCACCACGATCACATCGATCGGCGCTTTATCAGAGCCAAGCCGCAAGCCAAGCGACTCCACTGCGGAGAACATCGACGCCCCGGCAGGATCAGCCGGCAGAGTGACATCGGGCGCTTCGCCACCATTGACGCGCATCGGACCGGTAATCGCGTATTCGAGATGAATGTCGTAATGCCCAGTCAGTCCGGTTCTATCGACCACAGGCCTGTCCACCCGCGTCAGCCCTCGCGCGGCAAATTCCGCTATCGTAATACCGCGCGCCTCGGTAACGATATTTCCGTTGTTGATCCGCGTCACCGGAAAACCACAGGGAGCAGCCTGCGGATCCGCCCGCGGATGACTCAGGTCCAGCGGCGTACAGCTATCGGGCGTCGATTCCTTCAGCTTCGGACCACCCTTCGAAACGGTCAGCGCATAGACGGGCGTTTCGCGTGCCTCACGATGCACCTTGAGTTTGCACCGATCTTCGAGAAACGACTGCAGCATCAGCCCGGCCGTCTGGTCGAGTGAAGCCGCGCCCTCGGCCTTCGCGTCCAGCGCGTAGAGTTCGGAATCGAGCCAGGCAGGCCCGCCAATCACATCGAGACGGCGAGCTGCAATTTTACCGTCCGCATCGAAAATGCCCCAGGCAGAGCGGATGAGCGCGCGAATCGAAACACAGGGAATGCTCAGTCGTCCCGGCGAAAGGTTGCCGCGTGTCCCCGGTTGTTCCCGGCAGTCTTTGACCAGATGAATCGCCGCGGCTTCGAATGCCGGTCGCGGAGGAGTCTGGGCGAGAGCCGCCGCTCCAAAAGCCAACCCGACGATCGCAACCGCCCGCATCACTACGCCGCCGCGAGTTCTTTCACCAGGCTCGTCGTGA
>CAZPZE010000621.1:0-2448 GCA_964590625.1 uncultured Solibacteraceae bacterium | reverse complement strand
TCGCTCGTCATCGCCCCGCGCTCCGCCTCCAGAAACCGCGCCGATATCCGCGGACACTCCGTCGCCTTCACGCTCACCCGCATCCACTCCTCCGCCGTCCCGCTTGCATTCACCCACGTGTCGTAGAAAAATCCCCTCTGCCCGCACGGCGTGCTCATCATCCACAGGTCGCCGTCGCCCACCGCCAGCATCGGCCGCAGCGCCCGATACATCTCGTCCGGCACCCGTGCCGCCTCATCGATCACAATCAGCGACACCGCCGAAAACCCGCGCACCGTCGCCTCCGTTCCCGGCAGTCCGACAATGCGCGAGCGATTCGGCAGCAGCAATGAAATAGCGTTGTCACCGTCGCCCCGCGGACGAATTCCGAGACGCCGCGCCAGATCCGAAGCCTTCCGCAGGAACTCCGCGCTTTGCCGCTCCGATGGACTGGCAACCAGCACCAGACTTTCCGCCTGCGTGTATGCGCGATGCACGGCCTTCGCCGCAGTCACCGTCGACTTCCCCCACTGCCTCGAACAATTCAGAATTCCGCGCTTCGCAGTCGATTCGAGAACCGCCAGTTGCTTCTCATCCGGAACGAACCCCAGCCGCGTCTGCGCAAACGTCGCGACATCCATCTCCTCCGCCGTCCGCACCGGCAACGCCAACTCGCGAGTCGGCCAGCTGAATGTGCCGAAATGATTCACGCACAACCATTACCATGGCGCCGCAAAAATACAGCCGCCGAAAAACACACTGATAGTGGCATCGTATTGATCGCCCGAACCTTACCCGGCAAAAAAATCCTGAAGATTCCTGAACAGATTTTTCTGATCGGTGTTCATCGGTGGCCGGCAACAGTGATCTACGCGTGATGCAGGAATGACCTGACCCTGGACCGAATGCGCGGCGTCACCTCCAGCCGCGCCGGGGCCAGTGAGAGTCGCTCGGGAACTTCGCCTCTCCATCGCTTCGGGGATTCAACACCGAAGCAGAGCATCGCATCTGCGCCGGCAAGTGACGAATGGTTCTGACTTGAGCTTCGGAATGCGCGCGCCGGATTCAAACGACTTCCGCCGCCGTCACTCCGAATGGTTATAACAGAGCCCCTGTCGAATGGCCTGGGAATATTCCTGGGACGGCAAATTTTGTGTTGATTATTTTGCAGGGTACTAGTACTCCTAGTACTTAATGACTATCCTCCGATGCGGCCGTCCCTGTCTCCGGAAATCGGAAGACTCGAATAGGCTGTCGAACCACTGCCCGGGGGGGCGACCCTGGAAACTGATTAGCAATGTCGCTGTTCTGGCAATCGCGCTGGGCTTTGGCCCGGGTCTCTTTGCTCAAACGAACCTTGCCGTTTCCTCCTTTTCCGCGAACGCAGGCACTTCGGTGACTCTTGGTCTTGCACTCTCCCTGTCGGGAACGGGACCCGCCGGGCTTCAGTTTACCTTGTCCTGGCCATCGAGCCAGCTCTCGGTGACCAGCGCAATAATCGGGGGCGCTGCATCTCAGGCAGGTAAAACGATCCTGTGTGCCCCGGGCATCGGCACAATGACGTGTCTGATTGATGGCCTGAACACGACGTCCATGTCGGCCGGCATCGTCGCCACAATTCAGGCTTCGCTGGCGTCGAATTCCGGCACGATGAATATCGGTTTGACGAATGTTACCGGAGTGAATCCGGACGGATCAGCGGTCGCCTCAATCACCGCAAGCGGTGGAGTGATAACGGTACCCGGCCTTTCTGCGCTCACCTGTAGTCCGAATACGCTGACCGGCGGCGGCTCCTCAACCTGCACCGCCTCAATCAGTGCGGCCGCCCCCGCGGGCGGATCTACCGTAGCGCTCGCCAGCAACAACGCTCTGCTCACGGTTCCATCGTCGGTGATCGTTGCTTCCGGTGCGACAACAGCAACGCTCACCGCCACCGCTGCCACGGCAATTCCAGCGAATCAGACCGCGACAGTGGCCGCGACAGTGAACGGTACCTCAAAAACAACCGCGATCAGCCTTCTGGCTCCCGCACTCGTAAGTTCACTGAACTGCAGTCCGGCCAGTCTCGGACAGAGCGCCACCAGCAATTGCACCGTCACACTGACACAGGCGGCTCCAGCGGGCGGATCAACCGTAGCACTCGCCAGCAACACGACTCTGCTCACGGTTCCGTCGTCCGTGCTGGTCGCCTCCAGCGCGACAACAGCGACGTTCACCGCCACCGCTGCCACAACAATTTCAGCCAATCAGACTGCGACGGTGACTGCGACACTGAGCGGTAGTTCAGGAACGGCCGCCATCAGCCTCTTGGCTCCCGTACTCGTAAGTTCGTTGAGCTGCAGCCCGGCCAGTCTCGGACAGGGCGCCGCCAGCACCTGCACCGTCACACTGACACAGGCGGCTCCAGCGGGCGGATCAACCGTAGCACTCGCCAGCAACACGACTCTGCTCACGGTTCCGTCGTCGGTG
>CAZPZE010000620.1:0-3561 GCA_964590625.1 uncultured Solibacteraceae bacterium | reverse complement strand
CTCGATGGCATCCACAGCGCTGTCGCCTATATGGATCGAACAGCGGCGCAGCAGCACCGGGTTGTCGTCGCGATCACCAACGGCGACGACAACGCGAGCGGCAAATCGCTTTCGGATGTGATCAGCCTCGCCCAGCGAGCGGACATAGCGGTTTATTCATTCGTCGTGAAGAAAAATTCTGTCACCGATAAGAAGAGCCGCAGCCAGCAGGAAGAGATCACAAAGAAGACCGGCGGGCGGATGTTCTATGCCGCAAAGGCCTCGGAATGGGAACAGCAGGTTCCGGCGGCCGCCGGGATCATGCGGAGCTACTATGTCATCGGATTTACGCCGGCGAGCGCAGGTTCTTCTGTGCACCGGATTCGCGTCACCCTTCCGTCGAATCCCGATGCGGTCGTCTCAGCGCGGGAATCCTGCTTCGAAAGCGCACGCTGATTCCACTAAGCAGCGCTGGAATTCCAGATCTGGGCGCGCACAGCCCAACCTGTAAACTCTGAAAAACACGAGAGTATGCGTTTTCGCGGAGTGGGGCGCTCCGTGCATGGGAAACGGCAGGTGTACTCTGTCCCGCTCCCAGTGAACTCGTGAAAGAACGCCTCGTCCGACTCATCCGCCACAAGCTGGTGCATGACGCTCTGGCGCTCTACGGCGTGCAGTTGTGCCGGAAAGCTCTGCCGCTGATCGTTGTGCCCTACCTCACGAGTACACTCCGGCCTGCCGGGTTCGGTCTCGTTGCCTTCATGCAGTCGCTCGCCGAATTTCTCGTGCTCGCGATTGAATTCGGTTTCAGCTTTTCCGGAACGCGCGAGATCGCACGCTATCAGGACAATCCTCAAAAATGCGGCGAGGTCATGACTGGTGTGCTCTCCGCGCAGGCGGTTCTCTCGATCGGATGCACAATCTGCGCAGCGGTTGTCGCATTCATGATCCCCGTTCTGCACGATCATCCGCTGCTCGTTGCGACGGGCCTCTGCTACGCCGTCTTTCAGGGCTACGCGCCCCTCTGGTTCTTCCAGGGACTCGAGCGCATGAAACTCTGCGCCGCACTGGAGATCGCCGGCAAGGTGGCGGGCTGCATTTGTATTTTTATTTTCGTTCATTCGCCCGATGATGGCTGGAAAGTCCTCGGATTTCAGGCGCTGGCCCCGGCAATTACGTCGGTGCTCGGACTCGCTCTCGCGTTCCACGCGATCCCGTGCGTTCGCCCACGCTTCGATCTGCTTCGATCCGCCTTCGCGCAGGGGTGGCCCATGTTCCTGCTGCGCAGCGGTGAAAGCATGTACAGCGTCGGTAACTCATTTATTCTGGGGCTTTTTGTTGCGCCCACTTACGTCGGCTATTTCGCGGGCGCCGACAAAATTACCCGCGCCGCGTTCGGCCTGCTTGTCCCGATCCGCGACGTTCTGTTCCCACGCATGAGCAATCTCGCGGCGCGATCGATGGACAAAGCGCGGCGGCTCGCGCGTTCCGGCATGATCCTGATGGCAGCCGGCGGCATCGCGCTCGGCGCTGTCCAGTACATATTCGCGCCGCTGATTGTGCGAATGCTGATGGGCCGCGGTTTCGAGCCGGCGATCGCGGTCCTGCGAATCGAATCGGCGTACCCCGTTCTCGTATGCATCACCTGCTCTCTGGGAATGCAGTGGCTCGTGCCGCTTGGATATGACCGGATGGTCTACCGGACCACGCTGACAGCGGGCATCCTCAATATCGCGCTGGCGACAGTGCTGGCCCCGCGCTTTGCGCATGTCGGAATGTCGTGGGGAGTGATTGCGACCGAAGCGTACGTATCGATGAGCTTCCTCGTGATGGTAGCGAAGACATGTCCGCTCTGGGGAAATCATCAACAAAATGAAACGTGTGAGCCCTCGCAGGTTGGCGTGGTTAGTGCAGGTTCTTTCCCCGCAGGCGACTCAGCCGGCATTCAAGTGAGAGGACTGAATTGAAACACGACATCGCTGAGGGCAGCTCAACCGCTCTCAAGGCCTATCCCTCGAACACGACGATAGTGCGATTATTCGAGGCGCAGGTTGCGCTCACGCCTTTGCGACGGGCAGCCGCGTGCGGCGACGACGCCCGGACGTATTCCGAACTGGACCGCGACGCCAATCGGCTCGCCCACCATTTGCTCGAACGGGGCGCCCGGCGCGGCGATTTCATCGGCATCTGCCTCGAACGCTCGATTGATATGCTGCGCGCCATGCTGGCCGTCATGAAGATGGGCGGCGTCTATGTGCCGCTCGATCCCCGATTCCCGGTGGATCGCCTGGAGTTCATGGCGGCCGATGCCGCGCTGGCCGCGATAATTACGCACGACCACACCGAGAACACGTTCCCGATGCGGACCCGCTGCATCCATCTCGATCGCGAGCGCGATGAGATCGCGGCAGCCTCAGCGGAGCGCTTCCCCTCGGAACCCAAGCCGACGGACGCCGTTTACGTTCTCTATACGTCGGGCTCCACGGGAAAGCCGAAGGGCGTCCAGATCCACCATCGCGGCCTCGTCAATTTTCTCTGGTCCATGCGCTCGGAGCCGGGCATCTGGGAAACCGATGTGCTGCTCGCGGTCACCACTTTGTCATTCGACATCGCTGAGATGGAGCTGCTGCTGCCGCTGATTGCGGGCGCGCGCGTTCACATCGCAATGAGCGATGAGAGCCGCGATCCGAAAATACTCTCGCGGCTGATTGACTGGTCCGAAGCCACGATTCTTCAGGCCACGCCCGGCCAGTGGCGAATGCTGCTCGACTCGGGCTGGAGAGGCAAGCCCGGGTTGAAGATGCTTTGCGGCGGCGAGCCGCTGCGTCCGTCTCTCGCCGAGGCGCTGATCCCGAAAGGCGATCTGTGGAACATGTATGGCCCGACCGAGACCACCATCTGGTCTTCGGTCTGCCGGATTACTTCGGCCAGTGACATCACAGTGGGCGCGCCCATCGCCAACACCTGGTTTTATGTGCTCGATGAGGAACAGCGTCCCGTTCCGGCCGGCGAAAAGGGCGAGCTCTACATTGGCGGCGACAGCGTGGCTGATGGATATCTCAACCGGCCCGATCTCACGGAACAGCGCTTTTTGACGGATCCGTTCCGCGGAGAGCCAGGAGCGCGCATGTATCGTACGGGCGACCTCGCGGCGATTCGCGAGGACGGCCGTACGGAAATTTTCGGACGCACGGATTCGCAGGTGAAAATCCGCGGCTTCCGCATCGAGCTGGGCGAAATCGAATCCGTATTGGCGCAGTGCCCGCTGGTGCGGGAGAACGCGGTGGTCGTGAAGACCGAGCCGACCGGCGAACCCGGACTGGCCGCGTATTTCGTCGCGCTTCCCTCGAAGGATCTGACGAGCGAGATCCGCAGCTTTCTGAAAACCAGGCTGCCGGGATATATGGTTCCCAGCCATCTGATCGAACTGGCGGAAATGCCGCGGCTGCCGAATGGCAAGATCGATCGCAACGCGCTGCCGGATCTCACTCAGATCACGCAGCCCGAGGATAACGGCGGCGAAGGCTCGGACGAGCTCGAAGCGAAGCTCCTCTCCATCTGGAGATCGGTTCTCGAACGGCC
>CAZPZE010000619.1:0-1664 GCA_964590625.1 uncultured Solibacteraceae bacterium | reverse complement strand
CATATCCGTCGGCACCGCGAAATCGAGAATTTCGGAAATCGTGAAATCGGCCAGCACGGTTTGTGTCCCCACCGCGCTCAATCCTGCCCATTCGCGCCCATTCCAGTACTCCCACGCAACAATGTGCGTAAGCGGAGTGATCGAAGCATCCGGCAGCCCCGCCGAAGTCAGAGACATCAGCTTGTCGGAAGGGGCAACGGTTTTTGGAAGGTGCATGCGAAAACGCGCATTTGGCTTCGCGAATGTTTCCGCGTTGTTGAAGTAAAAGACGGTTCCCGGCTGCGGCTGCTGTCCGAACGGCAGAAACGGCTTCGAGGAATCCAGCTTCGTACCGTCGTTGTACGCTTTGTCGAGCGTCAGGCCGGTGATCTTCAGCGTCAGATTCACGACCGCCGTGTTCGACGAAACGTTGAGCTGAAGCGAATCCGTGGCGCCGAAGAAGGTCACGTCGAACTGCATGACGTGATTCGTCCCGAAGTCATCGAGCGAAATGCTGAACGAGCCATCGCTGGCCGTCACCGTGGTCCGCTGCCCGTAGCTTGCGTTATTCGGATCGGAGATCGCGATTGCCGCGCCGGGGAGACCAAAGCCGGCTTCGTTCACCACGCTCCCTGTCATCACGCCAGACTGCGTGACGATGAATGCCGCGGGCGCCGCCTTCAACAGTGCCGGGGCCGGGGCGGTGATAAGCAGTGTCTGCGCCGGCCGCGTGGTTCCGCTCAGACGCGCCGTAAGAGGCCGGCTGACCAGCGAACTGATCCGGATGCTCTCCACGTCAGGCAGCGTCTTGCCCGGGTCGGGCGGAAGCGTCTGATCGAGGCGTCCACGAATCCAGTAGGCACTGATCCCGTTCACCGTCGTCTGACTGCCCTTCGTCGAGTCGGCCGACAGACGAATCGACCCGCTGGACGTGAGTCCGTTGGTTCCGTCGTTGGCAGCGGTCGTTTGCGAGCAATCGGGATTGAGTTGCTGGAAACCGCGCCAGATGCTGCCATCCCAGTATTCCCACGCGATGTCAAGCATGTCGGCCGAGGGATGGGTCAACTGGAACTCCACCGAGAGCGTTACGTTCCCGCTCAGATTCAGCAGGGTGTGATGCGCAAGGTACAGAACATGCGGCACCGCAACCAGCGCCTCGGGATCGAACAGCGTGATCGGCTTGCCGGCGAGAAAATCTGCGCTGTGGTCGATATACTCGTCGCGTCCAGGCCACAGGCTCACAACCTGCGCGAGCTTTCCCGGCGAGACGCCGATATCGTTCAGAGTTTCGAAGACAACCTGCTGACTCGATCCGGGCGGCGGAGGCGCCGCGATTTCCGTGCCTGCGAGTGCGGTCCCGCTGGATGCCCCGGACGTCAACTGGAACACGATCGGCGCGCGCGCCGACCGGGCGGGCGAAAGCTGTTCGCCCAGCATATCGAGAAAAGCGAGTTTGTTCTTGTCGGGCGACTGATTGATCCGCTGCACGATCGCCTCGGCAAAACGCGCCACGATCCGCGCGAGGCCATAGCCCGCATCGTTCGGCTGCGGCTTCCATTCCGGGGCGTACCCAGGCCGGCGGGCGTCAATCTCCGCCAGAAACGCCGCGGCGTCGCGTGGATCGAGAGTGACCGATGGCCTGACGATCATTGCCCGCGTCCTTCTCCGAGATAGAACGGGTACAC
>CAZPZE010000618.1:0-18200 GCA_964590625.1 uncultured Solibacteraceae bacterium | reverse complement strand
CGGTTTCCTGACGTGAGTTTAGCCCTGGCCGGATAACGCGGTACTCGGAGAAAGGTGCCGCTCACCCTCGAACGGGATCACGAATGATAAACGCGCTTATGTCAGGCGACGTGGCCTCCGGCCGTATCGACGGCGACTCGGACATTAGACTCGGGGTGTGCTCGGAGGCAGGCCCAAAGGTCTCACGCCCGTCCAACTAAGACCGTGAATGATAAAGGACGTTGTCGCTATGAGCCAAGGCGAGCGAGATCGCGCCCTCCCAGAGGTAGTCCATCCCGCGCTTGTCCTTTAATGATTCGCGGGTCGCGTGCCTGATATCGTCAGGTGGTGGATCTCTGGAGCGATGACCCTGAATCGCGGCTTCGTGCCGTCGCGGACTCAGCCGCGTTGTCGGACTTGCTTCAACGTGCCGGACAGACATCGCCTATGAAGCCGTGGCCGTTCGGTATGCCGACATCAATCAATCCGTATGTTGTATTCCTCGGAGCCTCGCCCGGAAGTTCTCCACCCGCTGAAATGAGAGGGGAGGGAAGCGCCCCGGGCTATCCACTACCCACCGCGGGTGTCGCTCATCCTGGCATCTTTGTGGAGGACACGCGGCGATACTGGTATCGAGTTCGCAAACTCGGCTCGATAGTCGTGCGAGCTCGCAGCCCAGAATTGAGCGAGAACCAAGCGCTCGCATTAATCGGCCAGTTGAACCTCGGAGTCGGACAATTTGGGCGCGCGAGCGAGGCCGCTTCCGAACCGATTTACAATCGCTGGGTCCCGGACATATTGCTGGATTTCCTCAGACCTCGGTTTGTGATTCTGTAGGGGCTCACTTCGTGCCTGAAAACTCGCCAGTTTGCTTTCGATCCTTCAGGGCGGACGAATATCAATTGGCGCTCTCCCGATGAGGAACTGCCTTTCCCGAGATACCGCAAGGCCGCGTATCGCTTTCGGTTATGGCACCGGTTGCGATCGGACAATCGGCAGATCACGTTTGTTCAATAGCCACAGCATCCCAGCCGCGCTCCAATGACGGATGAAAGAGTCTGGCTTGATTCTGGCCATCAGTTCGTCGATTACATGGGCTTTTGAGCAGCAGGCGGCGACAAGACCGTAATCCGACACATAGCGCTTCCCGCGGGTTAGGGGCGACGGCCGATTGCCAATCGGCCGGCAGGTTGTCAACCTGCCCCACCCCTTCCGGGTATCGCAAGTCCGGAGGATTGTTTCCGGTGCGATGGAATCGCCCGCTCAGGCGGCCCGGGGATCGGCTTCTGCTGTCGCGGTCATCACCTGTGTTCCGGTGACGATCATGTTGCGGCGTTCGGTCCGGTTGAAATCGGATGAGGCCATCGCCTTCCTTCGCCATTTATTGGCGTACATGCGTCTATCGGCTTCGGCTAACACCGTGTCGGCGT
Organism: uncultured Solibacteraceae bacterium; assembly: GCA_964590625.1. Lineage (GTDB taxonomy): Bacteria > Acidobacteriota > Terriglobia > Bryobacterales > Bryobacteraceae > BOG-234. The sequence continues at coordinate 16,791 of CAZPZE010000618.1, read as the reverse complement.
CGTCCGCCAAGGCGTCGGGTTGAAGAATGACGGAGCCGACGCTCAGTGACAATCCATTGAACGCGGCTTCGAGGCCGGCCATTTCGACGGCGGTGCGGAAGCGCCAGATGCTTTGCTCCATCTCGGCGTCGTCCATGCCGGGGAGGACGATCACGAATTCGTCGCCGCCCATGCGGGCTACGTAGTCGTAATTCCGGCAGCAATCGCGGAGGGCGTCGCCCACGACTTTCAGGGCGCGGTTGCCTTCCATATGGCCGTACTCGTCGTTCACCTTCTTGAAACCATCGAGATCGCAGAACAGGACACCGAGCGACTCGCCGGTGCGGCGGGCTCTGGCGATCTCGGCATCGAGATGCAGGTAAAGAGAGCGGGCATTGGGGAGGCCGGTGAGATAGTCCGTAATCGCGTTGTCCTGTGCTTCGCTCAGTCTCTTGCCGTTGCTCAGCGCTACGCTGAGACGGGGGCCGATGGCCTGCAGGATACGCAGATGGTCGCGGCTGAAAGCGTTGGCCTTGCGCGAGTACAAAGCGAGAACGCCGATGGCGCTGCCGTCTTCTTCGAGCGGAATCGCGAGCGCCGATTTGAGGTTGATCAGGATGGTGGGGTCGTTCAGATAGCCAGGCTCCACGGCCGGATTGCCATTGATGACCGGAGAATTGTTCTGCGCCACCCAACCCGAGAGGCCTTCGCCGACAGGAATGGCGAGGGCAGAGAATACGTCGGCATCTTCGCCGGCGGTGTACTCGGGATGGAGAGTATTTTCGCGAAGGGCGAAGACGCACATGGAATCGTGCGGAATGATCGTCTTGAGCTTGGAGGCGAAGATCGACATGGTGTTGTTCAGGCAGATGGACAAGCCCAGGTCGGAGGACATTTCAAACAGGGTCTGCACCTCGCGCCGCGCGGCGGCGATGGAGGTGAGGAAGTCGATTCGTGTAGAGCCGGTGGAACCTCCGCTGGTTTCCTCAAAGCCGGCGGCCGGTCCCTGGCCGCGCAGCACGACGCGGCTGGAGGAACGGGCCATCACCGGGACGGGCTGCCTGCGCGCGATGGCTTCGAAATCTCTGTAGCGCTGCTGGAGGATGACGACAATTTTCGGATCGAAGCTGATGCCGGCCTGCGAAGCGATGACGTTCATGGCATCATCCAGCGGAATGCCTTTGCGGTATTGCCTGTCAGACGCGAGCGCGTCGAGGCAATCGACGACGGCGAGGATGCGGGCGCCGATGGGGATCGATTCGCCCATCAGGCCGTCGGGGTAACCGGTACCGTCCCATTTCTCGTGGTGGGAGCGGACGATCGGGACGACGGGATAGGGGAACTGCGCGCGCTCGAGGATTTCCGCGCCGACGATCGGATGAATCTTCATCTTTTCGAATTCTTCCGGGGTGAGCTTGCCGGGTTTGGAAACGATGTGTTCGGGAACGGCGAGTTTGCCGATGTCATGGAGCATGGCAGCGGCTTCCAGAGCCTCCATTTCGACTCTGGAGAGTTTCAGCTCGCGGGCGATTTCGGAGGCGTAGACCTTGACGCGCTGGAGATGATCGTGAGTGGTCTGGTCCTTGGCATCGATGGCCATCGCGAGGGCTTCGATGGTCCGGAGGTGGAGAGCGGCGATATCGAGCGCGTGCGTTTTTTCGGCCTGCAGGCGGCGGAGGTAGAAGTGATAGGCGCCGTAGAGAAGGTAGAGGCCGGGGAGCGCGAGGATCGCGATCTGCCAGCCGAACATGAGAGCGAGGTGGTGGAATCCCCACGCGAAGCCGGCGCCTACGAAGAAGAACGGGAACGCCCACAGGTAACATTCACGCCAGAGGCGGAGAAGAGGACGAGATTCGGTTAAAGAGATGATGGCAGTGACGGCGAACGTGTTCAGCAGGAAATAAGCCACGGCTGAAAACGTGAGGCGCATGAGGAGTCCGACTCCGGCGGCCTGCAGGTACGTGGAAGAGAAAACGACGCCGCTACCCACAATCGAGATGGCGACATTGGCGAGGTTGAAGAGAACCTGGATCAGGCCCGGCCGCTTCTTCGTGTTCACGAGGCACTGGATGAGGGCGGCGATCACACCGGCAGCGAGGCACTGGGCAACGGACAAATCCGTGAAGCCGATGAGGACAAGCACGTAACTAACGGTGAGGGATCCGTTGATGCCGGGAAGCTGGACTTTCAGGGCCGCCGCGAGCAGAGCGATGACGCAATAGCAGATGAATTCAACGGGCTGCGGAACAGCGAGATGACTGATGGACGAAATGAATGCCGCGGCGCCGAGCACGCATACGCCGGCGAGGAACAGTTTGGTCGCTGTGGTCCGTGGCATCTTCGTTTACCTCTCTGTTTATCTGTCGCCGTCCGTCATTACACCGGCCGTGGCTGTATTGGAGTTGGTATTATCCGGCGACAAGGTCCGTGGGCCGCCAGGATTTGACGGACCGGGGCCATTCGAGGAGGAAGGCACGGAGGAGCCCCAGATGACGTTGGATCCCCAGATCACGTTGAGGGCATCGACGGGTATGGAATTGGAACCCCAGATGATATTCGAGCCCCAGATAATATTGGATCCCCAGATCACGTTGGATCCCCAAATGATGTTGGAACCCCAGATGATGTTGGAGCCCCAGATGACGTTGTCTCCGGTGACGAGGTATACGTTGCCGGTTGAAGTATCCAGGCGGGCGGCGGGCGATCGCGCGCTGAGCCAGCCACGCGGAAGGTCATCGTCCGACAGTGCGGCGTCGACATCGAGGTAACCGGCGCCGACGGTGAAGATGTCGTACTGCTCTTTATATGTGATGTGAGTCGTGGGATCGGTATAGCTGCTTGTCTTCGGGAAGTCTTTCCAGGCTGTCTTCATCAGGCGGGCTTTGACCTGATCGGGCGTCATGGACGGATGCTGATCGAGGACGAGGGCCGCGGCGGCGCTGACGAGGGGCGCTGCCAGACTGGTGCCGCTGATTTGCAGATATTGAGTGCTGAAATCTTTGTTCCCATTGAACTGATACAGGTAATTCTGAATCCCCATGCTCGGGTAGCGTTTGACTAACGGACTGAGAGGGGCGAGAGGAGTATCGATCAGGTTACCGGGCGCAACGAGGTCCGGCTTGACGACCGTATCGAACAGCGTGGGACCTTTCGAACTGTAACTGGCGATCACATCATCGGACTTTGTGTAGGTGCCTTCATCGTTCATGGCGCCGACGGTAATGACGTCGGGATCATTGCCGGGCGACGTGATGGTGCCGTAACCGTATGTCGTGGTGGGATTGGAGCGGCCGTAGTTGCCAGCGGCGACAACGACAATGATTCCGGCATCCCAGGCCTTTTCCACTGCCTGGCAGAGCGGATCTTTCTTATAGCTTTCGTAAACGGGCTGACCGAGCGAAAGGTTGATCACGCGAACGTTGTATTTGTCGCGAAGGGCTATGGCGGTTTCGATGGCGGCGATCACATTGCTGACGAGGCCGTTGCCGTTCTGATCGAGCACTTTGAGGTCGAGCAGTTTGACGCCGGTGGCTGCGCCTTTGAAGGTGCGGCTGTACTGACGTCCGGTGGAATCCGCGCCGGTGCCCGCGATGACGCCGGCGACGGCGGTTCCGTGACCGAACTGATCGTCGGTATTGCCGACCCAGCTTTTCTGGAAGACGACGGCGTTCCTCAGATCGTCGTGATTGCCGATGCCGCTATCGATCACGGCTACGCCAACGCCGCTGCCGTTGACGCTGAACTGGTATGCGAGATTGGCTCCCACGGCGGCGTCGGCCTGATCGAGGTGTGCGGACACGGTACGGTCCGGGGAGATGTAGGCGACGTTATCGTCGTCAGAAAGAGTCTGCAGAGCGGAGGCCGGAACGGTGTAGCGGGCGGCCCGGATGCTGTTCATTCTGGCGCGCATGGCTCCGCCGAGGCGCGAGATCTTTTCGTCCTGAGCCGCGGAGGGAGACGTCTTGTACGTGACGATGACGCTGACGTTATCGGATGAGTTGAGCGACTGGAGATCGGGCGAGAGTTTGCTGTTGTTGGGCGCGCCCCATACAGTTGAATCAATGCAGGCCGCTGCCAGCCCGATCACCGCGATTGACCTGAGTATTCGCATTGCGGTTTTTGCGTAAATCTTCATCGCCGGGATTCCTCTCCTGTGCACACCCATTTATCGGCCAGATGGGGCTCTATTCCAAGACGGCTGGTACTGAGAAGGAAAAAGCCATTGGTTATATGAGCGGCGGGCAGGAAGTTATCGCCGGGGGCTGGTAGCCGTGTATTTGCTGACGTTTCCGGACGCGAGCCTAACCTGTGGCCGGAGCTATCCATCTAACCAGTGGCAGGGTGATTTCGGCGAGCGGAACCAGTACTCTTACGGGCCCGAAAAGCCAGGAGTTAGCAGCCCATCATCAACCGGGGTAACTATTCCGGGCTGGCAGGCACATTACCTGGAGCACTGACATGAGGTGGGCCGTATGCTAACATCCACGCAGTCTCACCGGGAATTGCTATGTCCAGCAGCGCCGCCAAGCCGCAGGTATCCGCCGAGCCAGGGCTCTCCCGCGCATCGATGCTGGTGGCGATCGGCATCTTCGCGACGAGTTTTTCGCAGCCTCATTTTCTTGGGCGGCTGCCGATCCAGAACCTTCTGAAGAACGAGCTGCACGTCAGCCGCGCGGCGAATGCGGCATTTTTCTTCTGGGCGGGACTTGCGTGGTATTTCAAGCCAATCGCCGGATTACTGACGGACGCTTTCCCGCTGTTCGGGCGGCAGCGCGCGAGCTATATGGCGATGGGAGCGCTGCTGGGCGGGCTTGCGTGGATCGCGCTCGCTTACACGCCGCATGAGTACAACTCATTGCTGCTGGTCTGCACGGTGATCACGATCTTCATGGTTCTTGCGAGTTCGGCGCTGGCCGCCTACATGGCGGAAGCGGCGCAGGCGCTGGCCGGCACGGGACCGCTCGCCGCGGTTCGCGGGTTCACGGAGCAGCTGTGTCTGGTGGCTGTGGGACCGGCAGCCGGATTTCTCGCGAGTATTGCTTTTCACTGGACGGCATTCAGCTGCGCGGCTTTCCTGCTGCCACTGGCGCCGGCCGCGTTGTTTCTGATGCGCGAACAGCGGCGTCCGCCTTCGCCGGAGACAGTGTTCAGCAACGCGGCGCGCAGCATCGGAATCGCGGGGAAATCGGGCTTCCTGTGGGCGGCCGGAGGAATCACGCTGCTGTTCTACATTGCGCCGGGTTTGAACACGGCGATCTTTTACAGGCAGCAGAATGATCTGCATCTGGCCACTCAGACACAGGGATTTCTTCAGTTGCTTTCGGGATCCGGCGGTGTGATTGCGGCGATTATCTACGGCGTTTTCAGTTCGCGATTTTCATTCCGGTCCCTGCTGGTTTCCAGCCTGATCTTTGGAACGCTGGCGAATCTCGGCTATCTTTTCTATACCAGCGTCACGCATGCGCAGATGATCGAGAGCTTCAACGGCTTCGGGTATACGCTGGCGGAACTGGCGCTGATGGATCTGACTCTGCGGGCCGCGCCGAAGGGGAGCGAAGGGCTCGGGATGGCGATTCTGCTCAGTCTGAAGACATTCGCGATTTTCGGAACCGACTGGCTGGGGGCGCAGTTGATGGACGTCTGGCACCTGACCTTCGGTTCGCTGGTGCTTTCGAATGCTTTTACAACCGTGCTTACCGTACCGGCAGCTCTGGTGCTGACGCGTTACCGGAACCAGGAGCGCTGATCATTTACCCAGCTACGCAGGGCTGTGGGACCGGGCGGCGTTGCGGTCTTTTTTGAAGCGCATGACGATGCTCATGAGCCAGAGCTGCAGTTTGCCCGGCATGGCGTAGCCTTTGTTGGCCATCATGGCGCCCATGCGGTGGTAGATCCTGTCGTCTTCCGGCGTGAAGGTGGCGAGGCCGTCGACATAGCGGTTCGCCATGGCGAACATGGCGGCGATGAGGACGGTGTCATGGATCTCCATATCGGCGGCGCCTTCGGAGCGGGCGCGGGCGACATCGGCTTCGGTGACGTTTTTGCCGCTCTCCTGCACTTTGCCGGCGATCGCGAGGAGCGCTTTCAGTTTCGGGCTGACGGGAGCGTTCTCCGGGTTGCAGCGGACAGCATCGACGAGGTCGTAGTTCTGATCCAGATGATGGGCCGCTGCGGCGCGATGGCTGGACTGGCAGAAGTGACATTCGTTGCGCGTGGAAACGTAGGCCGCGATGAGTTCGCGCTCGCCGGGCGTGAGAGTATTGGGGCCGCGGAGCATCAGCTCGCTCAGTTCGGCGATGGGTCCGGCAACTTCGGGGCGATAGAGCAGGCCGCCGATGATGCCGGGTATTCCGGTGGGGAGTTTGATGTGCGGCATGCCGGTGCGTCCTCGTTTTCGTTCACAGTACAGACGAAATGGGGCCGGCGTCAATACAGGGAATCGAATATTAATCTGGCGGGAGGCCGAGCATTTCGCGGAAGACGGCGCCGACGCGGAGGAAATCATCGAGGCGCGTGGGCTTCTTTACGTAAAGATCGACGCCGAGGCGATCGGCATCGGCGCGGTCCTGCGCGGCGTCCGACGAGCTGAGAACGACGACGGGCACGGCGCGGAGAGTGCCGCGGCCGCGGCATTCGAGGACCTCGCGGCCGGGGCGTTTCGGAAGATTGAGATCGACGATGAGGAGATCCGGACAGGGGGTCGACACATCGAAGTGTTCGATGAAACAGATGGCGTTCTCGCCATCCCGGAATACGATGAGTTCGCCGACGACGCCGTGTTCTTCGAGGGCGGTGCGGACGAGGCGGACGTCCGCCGGGTTGTCTTCGACGAGAACGATGGTGAAGAGACGTAGAGGATGGGTGGGGCTGGGTTCACGAAGGGATCGTAAAGTAAAACGTTGATCCCCGGCCGGGTTCTGATTCGACCCAAATTTTTCCCCCGGCGCGCTCGATGATCCGTTTACAAATGGCGAGCCCCATTCCGGTGCCGGGACAGTCGGCGACACTGTGGAGTCGTTTAAAGAGATCAAAGACTTGCTCCTGATAACGCGGATCGATGCCGATGCCGTTATCACGTACTGCAAACAGCCAGCCATTACCCTCGGGTTTTCCTGAGATTCGAATTTCGGGTGGCGCGGCGCTTCTGTAGCGGAGCGCATTCGAGATCAGGTTCTGAAAAACCTGCTCGAGACAGAATTCATGGAACCTCACGCGGGGCAAAGCTGTGATGGTAATGCGGGCGCCGGTATCGACAACGGCGGGCCGGAGATTGGCGAGAGCGCGGTCGAGCGCGACGCCAGAGTCAATGAAGTCAACAGGTTCCTTGTGCAACGAGGAGACGAGCGCGTAGGAGCGAAGGTCTTTGAGAAGCTGCTCCATGCGGAGCGCGCCCTGGAGAACGTAGTCGAGGTACTCGAGACCCTCGGGGCCGAGTTGGTCGTGGAAGGTTCTCATGAGCAGCTCGCTATAGGTGGCGACCATGCGGAGGGGCTCCTGGAGATCGTGCGAAGCAGAGTAAAGGAACTGCTCCATATCGGCATTCACGGTCATCAAAGCGTCATGCGCGGCCTGCAGGGCCCCGGCCTGGATTTCGCTCTGAGTGATATCGCGCGCCACTTTGGAAGCGCCGACGATGGAGCCGCGGGGATCGAACAGCGGAGAGACGGTGAGAGAAATTGTGAGAATCCGCCCGTCTTTGGTCTTACGTTTTGTTTTGTAGTGATTGATACGCTCGCCTCGCTGGAGGCGACTGAGAATATCGGGGATTTCGTCTACGCGATCGGGGGCGGCGAGAATCGAGATATTTTTTCCGATGACCTCTTCCGCCTGATAGCCAAAAATTCTCTCCGCTCCGCGGTTCCAGCTGAGAATGGTTCCATCGAGATCTTTGGCGATGATGGCGTCATCTGAGGATTCGACGATGGCACCGAGGCGCTGCTGGAGTTCGTTTGCATTCCTGCGGGCGGTGAGATCGACGGTGACGCAGCGCGTGTGGATAAATTTTCCATCGCGGCGATAGACGCTCGAGCTGATGGCGATATGACGGACAGAGCCATCTTTCGAGCGCACTTCGGCTTCGTAGCCTTTCAGCCGCTCGCTATTGCGCAGACGCGTGAGAATATCAGCGATAACAGAAGGATCGACGTAGAATTCGGCGATATTGTGGCCGATATATTCGGCGGCGGGGTATCCCATGAGGTCGAGCTCGGCCTGATTGGCCCACAGGATTGTGCCGTCTTCGGCGACCCAGTGAAAAGCGACGCCGGCGTTTTCGAGAAAATCCCAGGTTTCCGCGGCTGGATCCGCCGCTAAAGGACGTGAGCCGATGGTGGCGGACATAGTGTCAGCGGTATGGCGGACAGATCGATCCATGCGGAACCTGATTCGGAGGGGGTGTGTGCATTTTGGTGACCGAACATCCGTTCGGAGTGCGGGGAGAAACCGTTAATGCAACGATGCGGCGCCACAACTTTCGTTGCGCGCCGCATGGATTCGTTTCATCGAAGGAAGAATTTAATGTCTGAGTTTGTTGTTCTCTGCGTGACTGTGACCGTCATGAACTTCGTTGCCAATGGTTCGGATAGCACCGGTCAGTAGCGTGCGGAGGTCTGGCGTCCCTGATCTTCGCCGCGGAGCCAGATATAGAGAGGCGCGTGCGGCGCGGGCGCGGGCCAGGGGACGGCAACGCGCAGAGTTTCGAGATTGCCGGGTCCGGGAATGGGGACGGGGATGGCGTCGACAGCGGTGCCATTGGTTGCGTCCCAACCGACTTTGGTGATGCCTTCAAGATCGCGGCCTTTGAGTGTGGCGAACCAGGAGGAGTCGCCGGCTTTGTCGCTGCTGACATCGAAGGAATCGATTTGCGGCAGCAGGACGATGGCGCCGAGTTTGCGTTCATCAGATGCGCCATTTTTCGGCGTGACGAGGCGGACCATGACGCCGCATCCGGGAGGGCCGACAGTGCGCGGGCGGAAGGCGAGGAAAAGCGTGTCGGCCGATTCCTGCGTGACCTTGAGATCGTCTCTGGCATCGCCCGGCCTGATTCTGAGCGGGGCGGACTCACCGGTCTCGCAGGAGAGATCGACCTCCGAGACGACGGGCGCGTGAGCGACGTTCATTTCGAAACTCACGAGCGAATTCGCGCCCATCTCATCGGTGCGGGTCGCGACACCCGCGCCTTCCTGCACCGATTCGCGCACGGATGAGATGGCGGGTTTGGGGCCAGTGACTTCGAACACATCCTCGGCTGAAACGGGCTGCTCGAAATTCGCGACGTTCATGCTGAGGGAAAGAAGAGTGCCGGGTTTGATGCCGGGGTTCAGTTTTACGGTGACGCTGCGCGCGTCTCCGCTGCCGGGATCGCCGAGCTCGAACGTGACACCGCCGTTATCCGCGCAGGAGATTTGCTGAATGCGATCGAGACCAGTGCCGTGGATTGTAACGGTTTGGGTATCCATGCCGGTGTGCAGAAGAACCGGCGTGCCGATGATGGTGGGGGCGGCGGGCAGAACTTTGAATGGCGCTTCGTGCTCAGTGCCATCGCTCTGCGCGATCAGAAAAACATAGTTGCCGGTGGAAAGCGGTTTGGCATCGAGCCGGATTTTGAGGGAGTTTTCCGGGCCGTTGGCGGGCTCTTTCGGGAGGTGGAATGGAACGGCTTCGGGCTCGGCAAACGGATCGCCCTGTTTCTTCCAGGCAACTTTTTTGACGAATTCGAAATCGTCGCCAGTGAGATCGAGATCGAGCGTTCCGGCGCCGGCAGTGAGCTGGTCCTGCGATGCGGGAGTGAGGTGGGCGGAGGTGAACTTCGAAAGATTGTGGAGGACGATGGTGCCGGATACGGCGAGCGGATCCCAATCCCAGTCAGCGCCGAGTTTCCAGTTGCCGGGTTTGAGGCGCGGATCGGAGAGATCGAGCTCGATTGTTTTCGCAGTAGTGTTGACGTGGGCTTCGACGGGAACAGAGCCGGCGCTGGCGGCGGGATCTTCGGGAATCAGCGTCCAGCGCTGAACGCGCGGGACGAGCTTCCAGTCCTTTGGCTGCGCGGTGAGGGGAACGGATGATTTCAGGCCGATGGGGAGATGCCCGGTTGATTGCAGCGCGAGCGAAGGAGCGGGGGCATCCGGAAAGCGAAGCGCCCAGAGGAATGCGGGTTCGGTGTGAGAGAGCGGGGGCGTGGCGCTGCCGCAGAGGCTGGTGGAGTTCGTGTCCGAATCGGAGTTGTGCTGCGCAAGAGCGGAGAGAAACTTCGTGTGGGGGAAAAGAACTCCGTGGAGGCTGACGAGGATGCTGCCACCGGTGACGGCGAGATCGGCGCCGCCGCCGAGGAATAATCCGCCAACGGCTGCGGCAAGACCTGCGGTCTGCGCGGCCTGCTGCTGCGGGCTTTCGGCGAGGGGATCATACGACGCGAGCGAGGGATTGACGCTGTGGAGGAGGACGCCAAGCTGAACGTCGGTGGGCTGCGTGCGATCGAGGCGCGCGGCGGGGAACTGGCTGGCGAAGCCGGCCACGGCGGCATCGACGCTCTGGCCGGTATCGAGCACCTGCTGTTTGCGCGAGAGGGCGTCGATCAGGGCCTGGGTTTCGGCACTCTTCGCGGCATAGTCGGCAAGCTGGGCGATGAGCTGACCGTCTTTCACGACGAGATCGTTCACCTTTGATTTATCCAGGCCTTCGGGACCCCAGACGACGCTCGCGAGCTGAGTGCGGAACGGGACGGTCCAGGTGGCGGACTGGCCGCCTGGTTTGGGATCGAAGACGGTGATCTTCGAGCCATCGGACGGGACGAGGAGCAGGGCCATCCGGACTTTCTTTTTATCGAAGGATTCGACTTCGATCGGGTGATAAGTAATGATGTCGCCAGGCAGGAGCTGGTTGACGGTTTCGATGGAGTGAGCGCGGCCGCCGGCTTTGGGGACGACGGTGAGGTCGAAGCGGCCGAGCGGGGTTCCGCCGGGGCAGATGAGCGGGGGAGTGGAGGCTTTCAGTGTTGATATTGCAAGGGTTGAGCACGCAAGCAGGGCGGCGGCAAAACGCATGACTTTTAGTTTCGACGTGCGCCAAGGGGTGAAAGTCTGCAGGGAATGTGGGGGCGGAGCGGGGGGATGTGATATTGACCACAGATGAACAGAGATTCACGCAGATAAGAAAAATACAGAGTTGTCATTCTGCTGCGACCGAAATTGGAGAGAATAGATGGGATGCAAAAGCCACTTGGGTTGATTCTTGTGATCGGCGCTGCGTGCGCCGTGTTGATGCAGGCTCAGAGTTCCGATCGGACGGTGGGGCCGCAGAAGGATGGGTCGGTTGTCGCGTCGGACAATCAGACGCTGACGCCGGCGGGGAAGATGATCGATCTGGGATCGCCGGTGCGGGCGAAGGCAATTGCGCTGAATCCGAACGCAAAGACGAACACGGCGGCGGTGCTGCTGATGGGATCGCCGCAGCCGATCATCGTTGTCAACACCGCGACGGGACAGGTGCTGCAGCGATTCACGCCGACTTCGATGAGGGGTACGGAATCGGTGTCGAGCAAGGCGGGATCGTTCACGGGCATCACGTATTCGGCGGATGGGAAGAAGTTGTTTTTCAGCCAGGATGACAACCACGTGGTGATCGCCAATGTGGACGCGCAGACCGGTCAGTTGACGAACGGGCAGAGTGTGGAACTGCCGCCTCCGCCGGTGGGGAAGCCCTATCACAATGCGAAGTCGATCAATCCGGGTGGAATCGCGGTGTCCGCGGACGGCAAGCGCGCTTATGTGGCGCTGAATGCGGCGAACACGCTGGGGGTGATCGATCTTTCGGCTTCGCCCGCGAAACTGGTGGCGCAGATTCCGGTGGGGAATGCGCCGAACAGCGTGGTGATCCACGGGAAGTTTGCGTATGTGAGCAATGAAGGCGGACGCCCGGCGAACGGCGAAGACTTCACGAATCTTTCGGATGGGACGCCGATTGTGGTGGATAAGAAAGATGCGTTTGCGATCACGGGCACGGTGTCCGTGGTGGACCTTTCGACCGAGAAGCAGACGGAAGCGATTCAGGTGGGGCTGCATCCAGCGGGCATGACTGTTTCGGGTTCGAATCTCTATGTGGCGAATGCGTACAGCGACAGCCTGTCTGTGATCGATCTGCAGAAGAATGAAGTGACGCGCACGATCAATCTGAGCGTGCCGATTGCGGGCGGTGTGTTCGGGTCGGGTCCGAATGGCGTTGCGGTGACGGATGAAGGGCAGGCTTATGTGACGCTGGGCCAGGCGAATGCGATCGGTGTGGTGAATCTGCAGGGACGCGACGCGAATCCGGTGATCGGTTACATTCCGACGGGTTATTTTCCGACATCGATCGCGTGGGACAAGGCAGCGAAGGGGCTGGTGATCGCGGACGATAAGGGGCTGGGGTCGCATGTTCCGACGCGCTCCGGCGGACTCTCCGGTTTCAGCACGCATGTGGATACGGGCGCGGTGAATCTGATTCCGCTGCCGAATGCGACGCAACTGGCGGCGTTCAGCAAGCAGGTTTTCGACAACAATCACTGGAATCTGACGACGAATATTGAAGTGGGTCCGCAGTATGCGAACGCGAACGCGGCGCCGGTGGCGGTTCCGAAGCATATCGGCGAGCCTTCGCTGATCAGGCATGTTTTTCTGATCATCAAGGAAAACCGCACGTACGATCAGATGCTGGGCGATGTGAAGTGGGGGAATGGGGACGCGTCGCTCGCGATGTTTGCGTCGGCGGTTCCGAATCAGCATGAGTTCGTGAAGCGCTTCCCGCTGCTCGATAACGTTTATGCTCCGAGCCGGCAGTCGGCGGATGGACATCCGTGGATTGGGATGTCGGGGTCGTTTTATTCGAACGATATTTTGTCGCCGGACTGGATTCGTTCGTATCCGGGCGGCAATTCGGAGGACGCGCTGACGTATACGCCGAAGGGGTTCCTGTGGACCGCGGCGGAAGCGAAAGGACTTACGGTCCGGCTCTACGGCGAATGGAGCGATGGCGCGAAGATCGCGAAGAAGAGCGATGGCTCGAGCTACACGTGGAGCGATTTCTACAACACGGCGATGTGCAAGGAAGGCAAGGCGCCGAAGACGAGCTGCGTGGTACCGGACGACGCGGTGCGCGTGAGCTCGGACATTCCGTCAGCGGCGAAGATCATGGATCCGCATTATCCGCCGTTCAATCTCGGGATTCCGGATCAGTATCGGGTGGATTACTGGATCCCGGAGTTCCAGCGGATGGATGCGGCCGGGCAGGTGCCGAATTTCGAGATTATCTGGCTGCCGGACGATCATACGGCGGGGACAACGAAGGGACAGCCGTATCCGGCGAATTACCAGGCGGACAATGATCTGGCGCTGGGGCGGATTGTGGATGCGATCAGCCACAGCAAGATCTGGGGGCAATCGGCAATCTTTGTGGAAGAAGACGATTCGCAGGCGGGCGTGGATCACGTGGACGGGCATCGTCAGCCGGTGTATGTGATCAGTCCGTATGCGGCGGCTCCGCAGGCGGCGGGCGAGGGGAAGACGATCCATACGACTTACACGGCGGAGAACATCAACCGGACGATCGAAAATATTCTGGGAATGCAGCCGCTGACGCAGTTCGACCTGGTGGCTTCGCCGATGTTCGACGCGTTTCAGGATACGCCGGATATGAAGCCCTACGAACATGTGGCGGCAACCCTTCCGCTGGACCAGGGCCCGAATCTGCCGGCGCAGAAGGCTGAGTTATTTACTCCGATGCAGAAAGCCTGGATGAAGGCTACGGCGGAGGTGATGAAGGGTAAATACGATAAGGCGGACGCGGTGGATCCGAACTTCCTGAATCATGTGATCTGGTATTCGGGAACGGGGTGGACGCGGCCTTATCCGGGTGAGGATAAGGTGATGGCGCCGGGGCCGTTCGTCAAAGCCGCGAAGAAGTATCGCGGGGATGACGATGACGATTAGGGTGGGCCAGGCGTGTTCGTTGACGTTTGCGCCTGGCAGAAGCCAGGCGGCCGAAGCCCCGCCCCACGTGTTCATACGATAAGGCGGATGCGGTGTGATCTGGTATTCGGGGACGGGTGGACGCGGCCTTAGAAGCCAGCTGAGGCGGGTTTCGCCTGCGGCGGATAGATTTTGATTTCCGCGCGCTGGAAGGCGAAGCGCTTTCCGTTTTCGTCGACCAGATTGATCTGGCAAGTGTAGATACCGGTCGGGAGTTTATCGAGCGGCACCTGGAACTGCACGGGGACGGTCAGACCTCGTTTCGGAAGAAACGTCTTGAGGTGGACGGTCTGGGATTCGAACATTTTGTTCGCGCCGCGGAAGAAGGTCAGAGTGGCCGCGATGTCGGGCTTCTGATCGGGGCCAGGCGCGGGATCGTAGACTTCCATGTACAGAAAGAGGTTCTGATCTTTGCGGAAGACGCGCGTGATGCTGGGGACGAGCTGCTGGCCTTCGCTCACGAGCGGATTCGAATCCACCAGTTTGCTGCGCGGATCGGCTTTGCCGACGGCTTCTTTCATCGGCGTGCGCTGGCTGCTCAGCACGATAGTGCTGGTCTTCAGGGTTCCGGTATCGGGGTAGAGATCGGGGATGACGAATGAGGTCTCGTACGTGCCCATCTTGCCGGTTTCGTTCTCGCGCGTGAGGAACTTCAGTTTGTATGAGCCGGGCGGCACGGTGAAGCCGGTGTCATACGCAATGGTGCGGCTGTTCAGCTCGGCGAGCGATTGCTGGGCGAGCTGGATTTTGACGTTATCCGCGACCTGACCCTGGATCTGGTTGTGGGTGTCGCGAATCTGGCCGATGAAATCGAGCTCCGTTTTCGCATTGCCTTTGCTTTTCGCGAGCGCGATCTCCGAGCCCGGGATTTTCACGCTGACCGGAACGAAGTAGCGATCGCGCGAGAGGCGGAACCAGTTGACTTCGGCGGCAAGGTTGAGGTCGGTGATGGGATCGCCGAGGGTGAGAGCTTCCTGGAGCTGATCGTCCTTATCGGTCTGGGAATATTTGCGGAATTCCTTGTCGGCGAAATAGCCGTGGCGGTAATCGAGCTTCGCGCCTGACATATCGGGGCGGTTGAGCTTCACGCTGACGGTGCGGTATTTGCCGTCGGTCTTCGGGTTGGAGCTGTAGTAGCCAAGGATATAGTAGCTGGCGATGTCGTCGCGCGCCTGCTCCATGCCGAGCGTGAGGTTGTTGTCTTCGGCGAAGAGTTTGCCGCCGGTGTCGGACGCCATGGTGGAGAGGGTTTCCTGCGCGGAGTCATTGGCTGCGCCGCCGCGTCCACCGCCGCGTCCGCCGCTGCCGGTTGCCGTGCCGGTGAAGAGGCTGGCGCCGCTGCCGGACTTCGTGGTGGCATCGCCGCCGGGAGCGGAGGCAGTCATGCCGCGCGCATCCACGGGATAAATGGCGACGTTGGCTTTCTTCGCGACGTTGACCAGCTTGACGAGCTCGGCCTGATTATCCATGCCGGACTGCGTGATGCCGCTCGAGAAATACATAAGGGCTTTCTTTTCGGGGTAGCCGGCGAGCAGCTTGGCGGCAGTCTGGATGGTGTAGAGCTTGCGATCGACGTTGAAGATGTCGAACTCGGACTGATCGGCGGAGAACGTGTTGTCGTCCGAGGTGTCGCCGGAGCCGAGGGAATCGACCATGTCGGAGCCTTCGCCGATACGGAACTTCTTGATGGAGGATTCGAGGAGATCTTTGTCGTCGGTGAAGTCCTGCACAACTTCGACGGGGCCGGTGGAAGCGAACATGATCGTCACGAGGTCGGCCGGTTTGAGGCCGTTGTGGATGAAATCGATGGCGCTTTTCTGAACGCGGATTTGTTCGCCGACGGCCATGGTGCTG
Source organism: uncultured Solibacteraceae bacterium (assembly GCA_964590625.1). Taxonomy (GTDB): domain Bacteria; phylum Acidobacteriota; class Terriglobia; order Bryobacterales; family Bryobacteraceae; genus BOG-234. The sequence goes on along the minus strand of CAZPZE010000618.1, from coordinate 958 downwards.
AAGTCGAAGAGCATGGCGACGAGGCGGCGGTCCTGATAACGAATGATGGGCTGCGGGGTGCCGGGCTTGACGGAGACGGCGGCTGGCGCGGGGGCCGGTTGGGTGGCGGCGTTCGGCGTGGAGGGTGCGCCGGCGACCATGGGCCGCGCTTCGGGCGCGGGCGGATGATCGAGATCGAGCTTCTGGAATTCGAAGACGGCGATCTGCTGAGCCTTGCCGTCTTCGGTGAGGTTGAAATCGCCCTTCTGCAGGTTTTCAATCACCTTGCCGGATTTGTCTTTCACGGCGACGTCAATGATGACGAGGGTCGTCCTGGCGGTGAAAGTGACCGTTGGCTGCTGTGCGGGAAGGGGTCCGACGGCAAGGAGAACCGCGAGCGCGGAGGTGACAAATTTCTTCATATAAGCCCCGTATGATGTGTTCCGTGCGGATAGACGCGCGACGGCAATACCTGGGTTGAGTATATGGCGGAAAGCCGTAAAGTTGCGTGGTGAATTGCAAGGTTTTACAATCCGGCGGGCACCTGGCGGGGGGGGTTAGCGCAATACCAATTGGGGGAAGATCGCTAGACTGTAAAGAAGCCTATGAGAGCGATCCTTTCTTCTTTCTTTTTGTTGACATGCATGGGGCTCTCCGCCCAGACGGTGGATCAGTTGTCGCCCCATCAGGTGAAGGTGACGGCCGTGGACTACATGGGCAGGCACGGCGTGAAGATCGTGGAGGATGGCAACGTTCCGAACGCTCAGGCGTGGGCGGAAGTGAAGGGGGCGCGGTTTCACAACGGCGAGATTGAAGTGGAGGTTGCGGGCAAGCCGGCGGACGCGGGGATGGCGGCGGGAGGCGCGCGCGGTTTCATCGGGATCGCGTTCCGGATGCAGGGCGGCAAGTACGAATACATCTATCTGCGGCCGACGAACGGGCGGGCGGACGATCAGGTGCGCCGCAATCATTCGGTGCA
>CAZPZE010000617.1:0-1998 GCA_964590625.1 uncultured Solibacteraceae bacterium | reverse complement strand
ACGTTGCTGGACATATTCGTATTGGGAATCGGCACGCCATTGAGAATCCAGTCGATCTGGTGGCCGCCCCGGACGTGGAGGTGGTCGTGCAGCACGAAAGCGCCCGGAGCAGTCTCCGTGACGAATCGCAGGCTGCTCATTTGCTCGGCGCCGGGCAGTCCTTCGCGAATCTGATCGCCGGAAACGAGTGTTGGCGCAGCGGAGGCCTCGGCCGCCAAGACTTCACTGGCGGTCTCATTCACCGTCACGCTGCTCGCGGCTGCGCCGATCTCCAGCCTCACGTCGATCGAGGGCGCGCTGCCGATAAGAACCTGAACCGGCTGCGTGCTGGGAGCAAATCCTTCGTGCTCCACCCTCAGGGTGTACTCTCCGAGCGGGATCCCGTTAATGACAAATGCCCCGGTCGAATCGCTCTGCGTGGTCTGTGTCCAATCGGTGTGCGTTTCTTTCAGGGTGACTTTGGCGGCGACGATGACGCCGCTGCTCGCATCCTTCACGGTTCCCCGCACAGCGCCTAAGCCCTGCCCATGGAGCGGCGCGACAATCGTCATCAACACAAACGTCCGAGCCAGGTTCTCAACTGTCGGTCGCTTCATTTGGTCGTGGCTTTGACTGGATACCGTTCCTGCTCGTCCGCGCACAGCAATACCGTGCGACCGCTGGACAGGATGCGTTGTAAGGGAGAATCTGGACCTGATGGGGGGAATGGCCCCGGTTTTTGACGCCGGGGCCATAGAAATTATTGACCGTTATTCTGATGGCCGGGATCTGAACCGTCTGCTGCCGGCCGCGCGATGTCGTGATACATGCGGGTCCCGTCCGGCTTCGTCACGTAGAAGAGCGAAATGCCTTTGGAACCGTCACGCATCGGATGCCCCGTAACCGAGATCTTGTCACCGGTCTTGTAGGAAGCCCGGTTCCAGCCCTGACGCGCCATGATGTTGACCGCGCCGCCTTCCACGTCCCAAGTGCCGACCGTCGCTGGATCGACTCCAGCTCCCGGAGCGACTTTGATGATGATATGGGTGTGGGGGTTCTCCCAGTTATATTCGAGAACGGTTCCGTTATACGTGACGTTCTTCGTCATCTCGAACATCGCAAAGGAGTGGTGAGCATAGACCGGGATTGCGCAGGCGAGCGCGCCCAGAATGCTGACCAAACCAATTGTTTTTAGTCGCATAGATTACCTTTCCTGTCCTGAATAGGCCCTGCCCGTTTGAGGGTCCGCGCCGCGTTCCAAGAGATAGCAGTTCTCGCAACCTGTTTTCCAGCCAGCGACGGCATCATCGAGGTGGTGACCTGGTCACCGTAGCAAAAGAGGACATTCCGGGCTACGTCTCGTACAGTCCGCGACGGGTGCTTCGGCATTGAAATCAAACGTTGTTGTCTCGGGTGACCACCTGAACGGTCGCGGGTGAATTGGGGGACCGGTGAGCGCAAGCCGATTCCGGAGTTCTGTTCTTCATCCTTTCCTGGACCATCGGGGACGGTCGGAGACCTATCCAGTCAGCCAAAGGCGCTGTTGAATTGGAAAGTACATCGTGCTGGCGCAGTGGCGGTGAATTACAAGTGTAGAGGTTAGTTCTGCGATGAACTACAAACTGCTTTCGAGCCTGATCCCGCTGCTGGTGCTGGGGGTTTCCACGCCGATGACCTCGTCCGCCCAGGCAGTAAGCGCTTACGTGGAAGGAACAGTACTGGATCCGGCGGACGCGGCGATCCCGAACGCAGTGACGACGCCGGAACGCTCTTTAATACGGGAGCAGTCATGCTCCCGGCGAAAGGAAACATCGGAAATGCGGGGTTGGGACAACTCGTCGGGCAGGGCCTCAAGAATTGGGACGCCACTATGACGGTGACGATACCGCTCGGCAGTGAAAAACGGGTCATCAAGGTGGCCGCGCAGGCATACAACGCGTTCAACCATACGCAGTTTTCCACTTGGGGAACGAGCGCGGCATTCAACGCGGCGGGTGCGAACACGACAGCGTCCTTCGG
>CAZPZE010000616.1:0-4570 GCA_964590625.1 uncultured Solibacteraceae bacterium | reverse complement strand
CGATGTCTTCCTGCTCGGCACGCATTCCTGGCGCATCAAGCGTGTCGGAGCCGGCCGTGTTTACGTGGAAGACGCACAGGGAGCGCCGCCAAGCATCCCGTTCTGGTTAGGCGAAGCACCGGGCCGGTCCGCCGAGCTCTCGCACGCCGTTTCCGAAACCCGCGAGCGTATCCTGGAACTCGCTCCGAGCCGCGAAGAAGCCATGGAATTCCTTGGCGCCGAATGCTCGCTCCATGAAGCCGGCGCGCGCCAGGCGCTCGATTACGTCGTCGCCGGAGCCGCGGCGCTCGGTGCGCTGCCAACCGAATCCACCGTCGTCGCTGAGCGCTTCTTCGACGAAGGCGGCGGCATGCAGCTCGTTCTGCACTCGCCCTTCGGCAGCCGAGTGAACCGCGCCTGGGGACTCGCGCTCCGCAAACGCTTCTGCCGCACATTCAACTTCGAGCTCCAGGCCGCCGCCACAGACAACGGGCTCCTCATCTCCCTCACCGAAGGCCACGCTTTCCCGCTCGAGCTTGTCTTCGAATTCCTGAAGCCGCAGACCCTCGAGCACACGCTCACGCAGGCCCTGCTTGCTACCCCGATGTTCACTTCGCGCTGGCGCTGGAACGCTTCCCGCGCGCTTGCAATTCTCCGCTTCCGCGCCGGCGGCAAGGTGCCGCCCCCCATCCAGCGCATGCGGTCGGACGATCTGCTCGCCGCCGTTTTTCCCGATCAGGTGGCCTGCGCCGAAAACCTGCCCGGTGAACCGCGCATTCCCGACCATCCGCTCGTCCGCGAAACCATCAACAACTGCCTGCACGAAGCGATGGACCTCAATCGCCTCACCCGCATCGTGGAAGCGATTGGCGATGGCGAAATCCGCACGGTCGCGATCGACAATCCCGCCGCCTCTCCGTTTTCCCACGAAATCGTGAACGCCAATCCGTACGCGTTCCTCGACGACGCTCCGCTCGAAGAACGCCGCGCTCGCGCCGTTCAGCTTCGCGGCTCGCTGCGAACCGATTTTGTTGGCGGCGCCGGCATTCTCGATCCGGCCGCGATCACCCAGGTTTCCGAAGACGCCTGGCCCGACGTCCGCGATCCCGATGAACTCCACGATGCGATGCTGTCGCTCATTCGCGTCCCGCCCGCCGAAGCCTGGCAGCAGCACTTCGAAACACTCCGCGCCGCGGGGCGCGCTTCCGTACTGATCCGCGGTGAGCAAGTCTTCTGGGTCGCTACGGAACGTCTCGGCGTGGCAGACGATGCGGAACAAATCGTCCGCGGCTGGATGGAATCGATCGGGCCGGTCACCGCCGCCGAACTCGCCAACCGTCTCGCTCTCACCCGCGGAGAAATCGATCAGGCCCTCGCCGCCATCGAAAGCCAGGGGCAGATCCTGCAGGGGCGCTTCTCTGTCGCCGAAGGCGATGGCGATATTCAGTGGTGCAATCGCCGAATTCTCGCCCGCATCCATAGCCTGACGCTCGGTCGCCTGCGCCGCGAAATCGAGCCCGTCAGCGCGCTCGACCTGCACCGCTTCCTCTGCCGCTGGCAGCACGTTGCGCCCGGCACGCAGCTGCACGGCGCGGAAGGCACGCTGCAAATCATCCGCCAATTGCAGGGCTATGAAATCCCGGCCTCGGCCTGGGAGAGCGAAATCCTCAGCCGCCGCATCCGCAGCTACGACCCGGCGTATCTCGACGAACTCTGCCTTTCGGGCGAAGTCATGTGGGGCCGGCTGTCCCCTCATCCGGCTCTCTCACCTCAACCACTGGAAGACGGCGAAGGCCGTCGCGTTCGTGCTACGCGAATCGCCCCCATCTCCTTCTTCCTCCGCGAATCGATGGACTGGCTCCCGCCGCACGTGACCGCACCGCCCGATGAAAGCGGCCTCTCACCCGCCGCGCAGGACGTCGCCGCCGCCCTCCGCGCCCGCGGCGCTTCCTTTTTCGCCGACCTCTCCCGCGCCACCGGACGACTGGCCAGCGAAGTCGAAGACGCCCTCTGGGAACTGGTCGCCGCCGGTCTCGTAACGGCGGACGGTTTCGAAAATCTCCGCGCTCTGATTGACCCGCGCCGTCGTCGAGGGGAGGGAAGAGACCGAGCCCGCCGCCCCCGCCATTCCGGAGGCCGCTGGGCGCTCATGACGCAAACAGAACACCACGTCAGCAACCCCGCCCGGGCGGAAGCCTTCGCCGATCAGCTCATTCTGCGATGGGGCGTCCTCATCCGCGATCTTCTGACGAAGGAAGGCACCGCACCCTACTGGCGCGACCTGCTCCCGGTGCTTCGCCGGAAAGAAGCGCGCGGTGAACTCCGCGCCGGCCGTTTCGTCGCCGGCTTCTCCGGCGAGCAATTCGCCGCTCCGGAAGCTGTCGAAATCCTGCGCGCCGTCCGCCGGTCGAGCGAGCATCCGGAAGACGCCGTCCACATCGCGAACGCCGATCCCCTGAACCTCGCCGGCATCCTGCTCCCCGGCCCTCGAGTCAATACTCTGTCAATTGGAACCCGCCAGTTGAACCCGGCGGTAAAAGCCAGTTAACCTACCAGCCCGATCCATACCGGGGCGGCGGCATCGGCGAACCTTCGTAGGGATCGTACTCCTCCACCACTTCCTTCTTCGCCCGCCGTTTCGGCGCTGCGGCCCTGGCCACCTCAGCCGCCTCTGTCGCGGCGGCTTCCACCGCCATAGCCATCGCCTCACCGCTGAACACCAGGTCGCGCTCGTCGCCCGCGCGGCGCTCCAGCACCGTGACGCACAGCAGCGGCAGTTCCTGCAGCCGGATACCGAACTGACGGCTCAGGGCAAGGTCCACCCTCACGCTAAACCGCGTCTTCACCCGGTCTTCGCCAATCCCTTCGTATGAAAAGATGCGGTGACCGCCGTCCTGGCGGAAGCCAGTGAGCGTGAATCGCATCTGCGGGGGCGAGTCCGGCTGGGCCGCCGGATCCTGGTGATCTTCGAAGCGAGGTGAGGGGCTCAGAAGCCTATCGTACCAGCTTTCGTCGAAACCCCGCGTCCCACTGGTCCAAATTGGACCGATGCTACACTGAATTTTTCGACGCGCCGCCCCCCGTGTTGAGCGTCGCGAGCCACCTCAGAGGAGATCCTGGTGTCCGCATCGCCACTGGCCGCGCTCGAAATTGCGCAGCCTCCCGCAATGTCAGCAAACGACGAGCTTTATCGCTACATCAACCTCAAGCTGGCCGCCCTTGGCCAGCCGACAAGCAACGCCACAGCCGACCCCGAGTTCCTCGAACTCGCCCGTCCACTGCTCCGCAATTACCACCAAAAGGACCAGCTTCTCGGCGGCCGCCTTTGCCCAGCCGACCGTCGCATTCAGGACTACCTCGATTCCGTCCTCGGTGCCGATGCTCCCCGTCTGCCGGCCGACGCCTTCACGCTGGACCGCCCCGGCCTCGCGCGCGCCCTCTCCCTTCCGCCCGATGCCGATTCAATCTCTTCGCCCTACCTGAAGTCGTACCGTCTGCCGCAGGGCATCCTCCACAACCCGCGCAGCGATCGCCGCACCACCGCCGGCATTTTCCATATCGTCGAAGGGGGGTTCCCGGTCCCCGCCGATAAGATCGGCGTCCCGAAGATTGCCTTCGCTCGCCTGTTGCGCGCCGCGCTGCAGCCGCCCGAGGACGTTCTTGCCGCGCCCTTCACCGCTAACCAGCGGAATAACGCGCGATTCTTCGTGACTCTGCTGCTCCGCCCGCTTGTAGTGCCCGCGGCCGCCGGTGCTCCTGCTAAGACGATGGAGACCCGCTTCTTCGTCCCCGCCAGCCTCGTCAGCAATCTCGATTTCGTCGAAAGCATTTTCGGCAACGCCGGTGATCCCTACCTGCCGGAAAACGACGCCGCCCTCGATATCGATCACTGGACCGGCCACACCGGCTGCGTCATCCTCGCGCCCCACATCGCTGGCATGAGCAAGAAGGATCTCGGCCTCCCTCGCTATGAGGATGCCACCGAACGTCAGCGTAAAGACGGCATGTGCTGGAAGAGCGAAGATGAGATCTACAACAACGGTTCCGCCTTCAAGCTCACCTGCCGCGACGCCCGCGGCGTTGTCGTCACGCTCATAGCCGATAACTATTACGGCTACTGCAAGAAGGAAGTCAAAACCCAGATCAGCTACGCTGCCAATCTCTTCGGCAACTGCGAGGAAGAACATGCCGGCGGCGCGATCGCGTTTCCGTCATACGTGCTCGGCCAGGAATTCTACGCGGGCCGCACCGTTCTAACCAAACCCGTCGAATACGAAGACGCCATGAAGCTGCTCGGCGACCGCGTTGAGATGCGCGAGGAAGGCTATGCCGTCGACCGCAATTTCCCCGGCATTTACTACGTCCCCCGCAACGCCGATTTCCTCGTGAGCGAAGGCTGCGTGAAGTGGGGTGATTTCAAGCTCGTTCTCCGCGCTGGCGAAGTCTACGTGCTCCCCTGGGGCACCAAGATCCGCCTCGAAAAGCAGCCCGGCGGCGCCGCCTGGCGGCTCACCGCCGCGCGCGCCGATGGGGTCCTCTGCCATAAGCCCTGCACAGTCTCCGGCGGCGGCAAATCAGAAATTTCGAAATC
>CAZPZE010000615.1:0-2659 GCA_964590625.1 uncultured Solibacteraceae bacterium | reverse complement strand
TTCTCACTACGTCGGCATCCTCACCCGCCAGCCCGGCCGCCATGCGCGCACCGCGGTCGCCACCCATACCTGGGATCCTCTTGGCGGCGAGCCGCCCCACGAAAGCCTCAACGGAACCGATTGTGTCATTCACCTCGCCGGAGAAAATGTCGCGCAGCGCTGGACGCCCGACGTCAAGCGCCGCATCCATGACACCCGCGTCACCGGTGCCCGCAACCTCATTGACGGCATCGAACAGGTTCGCCACAAACCGAGCGTCCTCATCAGCGCATCCGCCATCGGCATTTACGGCGACCGCGGCGATGAAGTCCTCACCGAGGCCTCCGTCCCCGGCACAGGCTTTCTCGCCGATACCTGCCGCGCCTGGGAAGCGGAAGCCGACCGCGCCCGCCGCTTCGGCCTGCGCGTTGTCAAAATCCGCGTCGGTTTCGTTCTCGGCAAAGACGGCGGCGCGCTCGCCAAAATGGTGCCCGCATTCAAAGCCTTCGTCGGCGGCAAACTCGGCTCCGGCAAACAGTGGATGCCCTGGATCCACGTCGATGACGTCGCCGAAATTTTCGCTTACGCCGTGAACAACGAAATCTCCGGAGTCTGGAACGCCGTCGCTCCGGAGCCGGTTCGCAACTCGGAATTTACCCAGCGTCTCGCTTCCGCGCTCGGCCGCCCCGCATTATTCCCAGTGCCGCGTGCAGCTCTCAAACTCGCTTTCGGCGAATTCGCCCAGCACATGCTGGATAGCGCCCGCGTCATTCCCGCCAACCTGCAAAATGCGGGTTTCCGCTTCACGCACCCCGATCTTACTGAGGCGCTGAGTAACTTACTTCGCTGACGAAAAATTAACTTCCGCCCCCCCATTCACACCGGCCGTTAGTTGACATATAATTTCTTGCCGGAGGTTTCTGCCCGTCTATGTCGATTCCGGTGATGCTCCTGATCCTGCTGGTCCTGGCGACTCTCGCCCTGGTCGGCTATCGCAAATTTGTGACTCGTGAAGAGGACGACCTCGTCCACCTGGGTGAAGGCTCGGTTCAGGCCGCCGCCCGCCAGGAAGCCTTGGCGAAAACGCTCAACCAGCTCGATCGCGCCATGAAGATCATGGTTACCGTAACCGTGGTCTACGGGCTCGGCGTTGGCGCCATGCTGATCTATCAGGCCCTGCAAAACACGGGAACCCCCAGCTAACGTGGGGCCGGGCTTCGCGGCCCGGCCGTGGGCCTTCCGGCCGGCGCGGAGCGTCCGAAATCCTCCTCGCACGCGCTCACCTCCCGGCAGGCACAAACCGAACCGCGCTCCCCGTATCCACATCGCGGAACGGCATAGGGAAACTGTCGCCGTAATACCACGCATCGAACTGATCGCGATAATGCGAACTCGCGCGATGCCCAGATTCCCCCATAAACAAATTCCACAGCGAATGCTCCCAGTTACCGAGCGAGTAATTCATCCGCTCGCTCGGCCCCAGCCGCGGCGTAATCTGCTTGACCGTCGTCCCCTCGCCGCTCATCGGCAGCGGCCCGATATTGAACCAGGAGCCAATCACCGGCAGCGCGCCCCCCACCGGATTCCGCACCTCGATATACATCGCCTTGCCCCACTTCCAGTTCTTCGGATTCGATCCCTGCAGCCGCTGCCCCTCATCCATCGCGTCCGCGAATGACTGCAGCAGCAGCGCATTGTAATCGCCGAACCAGTCCTTCGGCCGCGTCTCGAGCAGCGTCTCAATCACCGCCGGCGCAATCTCCGAGTTATAGACCGCCCCGTTCCCGCCCGACGCCCGTTCGCCCACCGACTTCCGCAGATGCTCATACACCAGCTCCGCAATCAGCGGCGCCGCATGATCCTTGTCCATCTGCCCGTCCCAGTGCCGCAGCAGCTCGATCGCATCATTCAATGACCCCGATACCGCCCCGCGCTTGTCATACGCCGCCACCAGTTGCTTCGCGATCAGCATATGCAGCGCGCTGTAGACATCTTTCTGGATGCGCAGCGAATCCTGCGGCGTCAGCTTTGCCCCGCCCGCGCGCAGCAAATTCCGGATCTGCTCCACCCGGTCCGGCGACGCGAAATTTCCATCCACCTGATACGGATAGTTCGCCGGAAACGGATTCGCATTCGCCGACGCGATAATCCCATCCGCCGGGTCGAACTCCTTCGGCAGTTCTTCGAACGGAATGTATCCCGCCCATTCGTTCTGCGGATTCGATCCATCCACCGGCACCCCCGCCTTGAAATGCCGGATTGGCAGCGCCCCCGCCGCCTGATACCCGATATGCCCGTCCACGTCCGCATACACGAAGTTCTGGCTCGGCCCCCCGTAACGCGAAACCGCCTTCCGGAATTCATCCCAGTTGCGCGCCCGGTCGATATCGAGAAACACGTACTCAAAAAGCCCCGGCTCCGCCGCCGTCCACCGCACCGACATCGCCACCGTATTCGACTGCTGGAACACCGGCCCATGCCGCGTCACCCAGACATCCACCTCTTCCGGCGCCCGGCCCTTGATCAGCACCAGCTCGCGTTCGAGCCGCGCCTGCTCCGCCTTCCCGTCGTAGAGATAACGTCCGCTGCGGAGATCCATCTTTTCCAGATACAGATCCTCCACGTCGAACCCGAGGTTCGTCGCGCCCCACGCAATCCGGTCGTTGTGGCCCGAAATCAC
>CAZPZE010000614.1:0-4790 GCA_964590625.1 uncultured Solibacteraceae bacterium | reverse complement strand
CACGAAATTAAATAGATCGTCGTATTTTCCCGAGAGCACCAGGAGCGCCGCCCAGCCTGACATCATCAGGATCGAGACGCCCGGTGTTCGGAAAACCGGATGAACGCGGGCAGCCGCCTTGAAGAACAAGCCGTCTCTCGCGGCCGCGTATGGTACCCGCGCGCCGCTCAGAATCGATCCATTCAGCGCGGCGAAAATCGAGATCATCGCCGCCACCGAGACCAGCCCGGCGCCCCACGAACCCTGAATCCGCTGCATCATCTCGGCCGCCACGAGCTTGTGCGCTCCCACTTCCGCCGGCGACAGCACCCGGAAATAGGCCCAGTTTGCCAGCATGTAAATCGCGATCACGCTGGAAGTCCCAAGAATCAGTGCAATTGGCAAATTTCTTCCCGGATTCCTGATTTCCGACGCCACCATGCCGACGTTATTCCAGCCGTCATACGCCCACAGAGCCGCCACCAGCGCGGCGACGAAACCACTGGCCAGCGGCGGGATGCTGGAAGGGGCCACGCTGCCACCCGCCGACGGTGCTCCCGTGTAAAAAATACCGGCCAGAATCACGAACGCGATCAGTAGCAGTTTGACTGCCGTCATTGCCACCTGAACCTCGCCCCCGAACCGCACCCCAAAATAGTTCACCAGCCCCAGCGCCAGGATCAGAACCAGCGCGAAAACCTGGCCATATTTGATCGGCAGCGGACCCAGCATCACCCACACGTTCTCGAATTGCGGAACGAAGTGGGCCGTGTATTCGAAAAACGCCGTCGCCAGGGTCGCCACCGATCCGCTCTTCCCGATCCACATCTGCACCCAGCTATAAAGGAAACCCCAGACCGGTCCCCAGGCTTCCGTCAGATAAACGTACTCCCCTCCCGCGCCGGGCATCGCCGCCGCAAGTTCGGCGTACGTCAGCGCTCCGGCCAGCGAAAGCACACCGCCCACCACCCAGACCAGAAACACCAGCGGAATCGTGCCGACGCTGTTGACCATCGTCTGCGGCACCCGGAAAATGCCACTGCCGATGACCGTCCCGATCACGATCGAGAGGGCGGCGACTGTTCCCAGTTCCCGCTTCAGTTCGTTGGTTTCGCTCATACCCCTCTGCTTCTGCCGTCCGGAAGCGCAAATGATGCAATATAGCCCGCCGCGAATGTCGTACCCGCCCCAATCGCCACCCACCACGTGAACGGAATCGCCGTCCCGAATTTGACATAAAGCATCGCCGCCATTCCCGTCACCGCGCCCGCGATTGCCGCGTTTTCGCGCGGCGCTTTCGTCAGCACCCCAAAAAGGAACAGCCCGAGCAGAATTCCCAGCGTGATCGACGCGATTCCGAGCCCGCTTTCCAGCACCGAACCCCACTGGCTGGCAAACAGCGCGATCGTTCCCAGTACCACCCCCCAGAACACCGTCGAAACGCGCGCGATTTTCAGATAATGCGCTCCCTCCCGCTTCTGCTTCGAAAGTGGTTCGTAAAAATCCACCACCGTCGCCGACGCCAGGGAATTCAGCGCGGCCGAAAGATTCGCCATCGCAGCCGCCACAATCGCCGCCATCGCCAGCCCTGCGATCCCGATGGGCAGGGATTCCCAGATAAACGCCGGGTAGAGCCGATCAGCCTCGGCAGGCGCCGGTGCGCCGCCCCGATAAACCCAAAGCAGCATCCCAATCGTCAGGAATAAAGTAAACTGCACGAAAATCACGACCCAGCTCGAAAGCAGCGCCGTGCGGCTCTGCGATTGATTCTTAGCGCTCAGCAGCCGCTGCACAACCAGTTGATCCGTCCCATGGCTCGCCGTCGTCAGAAAACAGCCGCCGATAAATCCAGCCCAGATCGTATAGGGCTTCGTCCACGACCACTGAAAATCGAACACCTGCAGCTTGCCGGCCTTCGACGCGACGTCGAACGCGTGCCAAAGCCCGCCCGGAATTTTGCCGGTTAACACGAAAAGGCTGATCGCCGCCCCCACCACGTACATGCACATCTGGATCACATCCGTCCAGATCACCGCCGTCATCCCGCCTTCAAACGTGTAGAAAAGCGTCAGCGCCAGGATGACCACGATCGACATCAGCCCGCCGGTTTTCAGAATGATCGAAACCACAATCGAGATCGCGAAAACGCGCACGCCTTCCGCGAGCGCGCGCGTGATCAGGAAAATGCCGGATGCCACCTTGCGCACATGCGGCCCGAATCTCCGCTGCATCAGCTCGTAGGCGGTGTACATCTGCCCTTCGAAATAGCGCGGCAGAAAGATCGTGGAAATCACGATGCGCGCCAGCAGGTATCCGAAAACGATCTGCAGAAAAACGTAGCTGCCCGCGTAAGCCAGCGGCGGCGTGCCGATGATCGTGAGCGTGCTGGTTTCGGCCGACACGATCGACAGCGCGATCGCCCACCACGGCGCCGTCCGCCCGCCGAGAAAATAATCCTTCAGCGTGGTCTGGCGCTCGCGGAACTGTGCGCCGAACCACGTCACCCCGGCTAGATAAGCAGCAATGATGGCGAGATCGACCGGACGCACCTGCGCGATTGTAGCAAGTGTCGCGGCGATAATGACCAGAGAGCCGATTCCGTATTGAAGCCGAAAATCAAGGTTGCGTTCGCATCCGGCACGGACGAACTGAACGAACGCCTCATCGAGCGGATGCGCGGCGTCTTCCCGGAGCTTCCGCTTTACGTCGTTTCGGAATTCGCGCCGGCCGTCAAAGACGTTCGCTGGATTCGCTACCGGGGCGGCTTCTTCGAAAATCTCGCCCGCTGCCGCGCGGCGTTTCGCGGAAAATCCATCCGGCTCGCTGGCGTACTTCTCGTCCCTCGCGTCCCTTTCCGACGGATGCGCCTGCTCGCCCTCGTTCTGGCGCCGCTCTATTTCCTCGCCGTCAATGAGAACCTCAACGACTTCATGCTGCGTCCCGGCAGCCTGCCCCAAATCGCAAAGCACATCCTCTGGCGGCTGCGAAATTTCGTGCGCTGGCATGTGAGCGCCGAACGGCTGCCTATCCCCTCATCGGCGCCCGTAGCGCCCGAGCCGGAAAAAGCCGTCGTCTATCCCGGCAAACCAGCCACGGGAAAGCCGCGCATCCTGATCGCCAGCGCCTACGTTCCCTTCCCGCTCTCCCACGGAGGCGCCGTCCGTATCCACAACCTCACTCTCCGCGCCGCCGGGCACTGGGACCAGGTCCTGCTCTGCTTCACCGAAACCGGCGAGCCACCCGCGCGCGAGCTGCTCGATCGATTTGTCGAAGTGATTTTCGTCCGCCGCGCCGGCTCGCATGTCATCAAGGACCGCGGCCGCCCCGAAGTGGTCGCGCAGTTCGACTCTTCCGCATTCCGCAACGCATTGAGCGAATCCATCCGCAAATGGAAACCCGCCGTTGTGCAGCTCGAATTCACTCACATGGCGCAATACGCCCGCGACTGCGCCCCAGCCGCCACGATCCTCGTCGAGCACGACATCACCTTCGATCTCTACCGCCAGATGGCCGAAAAGGATTCCGATTGGGACCTGCACCGCCAGTTGAAGCGCTGGGAGCGTTTCGAAACCGCCGCATGGCGCGACGTGAACTGCGTCATCGCCATGTCCCCGAAAGATCAGGCGATGATGACCGGCTGCCGCTCGGTCGTACTTCCCAATGGCGTCGATCTCGACCGCTTCACCGTCTCGCCCAATGCCCCCGAACCGCGCCGCCTGCTCTTCATCGGCTCGTTCTCTCACCTGCCGAACATGATGGCGCTCGGCTTCTTTCTCGAACACGCCTGGCCCGCAATCCACGGCGCGAAGCTCCACATCATAGCCGGTGCGAATCACGAATACTTTCTCGATTTCCACCGCCCGCAGGTCAGCCTGAATCTCGCGCTACCGGGCATTGAAGTCGAAGGCTTCGTCTCTGACGTCCGCCCTGCTTACGCCCGCGCGCAGGTCGTGATCGCACCGCTCATCGCTTCCGCCGGCACGAATCTCAAAGTTCTCGAAGCAATGGCCTGCGGACGCCCCGTCGTCAGCACGCCCGCCGGCGTGAACGGACTCGAGCTGACGCCAGGAACAGACTTCGTTCTTGTCCACACCGGCGCCGAAATGGCTGAGGCCATCGAACGTCTGTTCCAGTCGCCCGAAGAATGCGCCAGACTCGCGGCCGCAGCCCGCAGGCGCGTCGAACAATCCTACGGCTGGGACGCCATCGCCCGCCGCCAGAACGAACTCTATCGTGAATTAGCGCGCAGCTGATCGGGGGCGACCGCGCGCAGGAACGGCGTCTGTTGTGGCTCCCAGGCATCTATCCGAATCCGGACGTTCTGAATCTCGACGTCGCCCTCATTCCGGAAACGGCCGCTTCGCAGGTAGTGCACGAGCGGATTGACATTCCGCTCGATCACCTCCGGATATGCCCGCCGGTACGCTTCGCAACTGAACAAAGGATGCGGGCTCGCCGCCCACGCTCCGGCATCGAGAAAATGCTCCAGCGGATTCACGCCTTCACTCACGCCAGCCGTTATCCGGTAATATCGCGAATCAAACAGCGGATGCGGCGCCCGATCCTCCGCGGCGCCATGCGCGAGGTAATGCCGCAGCGGATCAATCCCTGCCGCACGCACATCCGAATTTTTCTCCAGATAGAACACAGAATCGAAAACCGCCCGCAATTTTCTCTCCCGCCCAAACCGCTGAATCACCCCGCCGTGGGGCGGGGCTTCAGCTGGTTGCCCAGGGGAACCGCCGGGCTTCTGCCCGGCGTCTTCGACTTCGCGAAAGCGCCGCAATACCTCCGCGCGCGCCGAAGACACA
>CAZPZE010000613.1:0-5329 GCA_964590625.1 uncultured Solibacteraceae bacterium | reverse complement strand
CTCGCGGCGTCTGGCTCCGGTTCGGGAAAGGACGCCACTCCGCGGCGCTTAACCTCGGTGATTGCTGTTCGTATGCGCTGGCCAGGGTCTCAGGCGAACCATTGCTGGCGAAGGGTGATGATTTCGCAAAAACCGATATTCGGATGGTGTTGCAGAACGCGCGTCCTTCTTCGCCGAAGCCGCGAAAGAAACCGAACTGACGCTACGCCCGCGCGGCGCGCATCAGCTCTTCTGCATTCTTCAGCGCTTCCGGCGTGAGTTGCTCTCCGCTCAGCATGCGGCCGATCTCTTCCGTGCTGGCCTTGCCTTTCAGCTCCGCAATTTCCGCCACCGTGCGGCCGTTGCGTTCATGCTTCCCGACCACATAGTGGTGATCGGCGAAACAGGCAATCTGCGGCAGGTGAGTCACGCAGATCACCTGATGTTCTGACGCCAGCCCCTTCAGCCGGCGAGCGACGCCTTCCGCCGCGCGTCCGCCGACACCGGTATCGATTTCGTCGAACACGAGCGTTCTCGCCGGGCCTGTTGCCTTGCCCGACGCTCCCACCAGACAAGTCTTCAGCGCAAGCGCAATGCGCGACAATTCGCCGCCCGACGCAATCCGCTCCATCGGCCTCGGCTCTTCGCCCACGTTCGCCGAAACCAGAAACCGTACGGTATCGGCGCCGCTTTCACTCCACTCGGCCGCGGACTCAATCACCACGCGAAAAACAGTCCGATCCATCGCAAGCGGCTTCAGTTCCTCCTCCACCCGATGCCCCAGCTTCCCCGCTGCGGCCGTTCGCTGCGCCGTCAGTTCCGCCGCAGCCTTCTCGTAATCAGCCGCCACCCGCGCCTGCTGCCGCTTCAGCTCTTCCAGACGCTCTCCCGAGCTCTCCACATCGCTCAGCTTCCGCGCCACGTCGGCATCGAACGCCAGAATCTCATCCACCGAACTGCCGTATTTGCGCTTGAGCCGGTCAATCGCCGCCAGCCGATTTTCGATCTCTTCGAGCCGCGCCGGATTCGCCTCCAGACTCCCCAAATAATCGCGCAGCGAATAAGAAACATCCTGCATCGCGATCAGCGCGGGCTCCAGCGCCTGCCGCACCGGCTCCATCGAAGCGTCGATCCGTGCCAGCTCATCCAGCTTCTTCGCCACGGCGCGCGCCGTGCTCCACGCCGATTCCGGCGCGTCATACAGCGCGTCAAACGCCGCGCCCGCGGCCTCCAGCAGTTTCCCGGCATTCTGCTGCACGCGGCGCTCGGCTTCGAGCTCCACATCTTCACCGGAACGCAGCGCCGCGCTGTCAATCTCGCGATGCTGGAACTGCCACAGATCGAGCAGGCGGTTCTTCTCCTGCTCCGATCCTTCGATCTGCGCGATCTCCGAACTCAATCGCCGCCAGTCCAGAAACAAATCGCGCACCTTGCTCCGCTGCTCGCGCACTTTCGCGAACGAATCGAGCATCGCAAGCTGCGCCGCCGGATCGAACAGCAGCTGCTGATCGTGCTGCCCATGAATATCGCCGAGCAGCGGCGCCAGATCCTTCAGAACCGTCACCGTCGCCGGACGGCTGTTCACAAACACGCGGCTCTTTCCGTTCGAAAGAATCTCCCGTTCGATAAGGATTTCATCATCATTGGTATCGAAGCCCGCATCCGCAAGAACGCTCGCGGCGCGCCTGCCGGAATCGAACAGGCCCGAAACACGGGCGCGCTCCTCGCCGGAGCGAATCATGTCCGCCGAAGCGCGGCCGCCGAGCAGCAACCCCAATGCATCCACCACGATGGACTTACCGCTTCCGGTCTCGCCGGTCAGCAGATTCAGACCTTCATGAAACCGCACGCGCAGGCGGTCCACCACGGCATAGTTTTCCACCACGAGCTCATGCAGCATCCGATGAAATTATAGGGCAACCGAATGCGCGTCCGGCACGGCCCACTCTGCGAAAGTACGGTGCCACAAAAGTATGAAAACACTCTGTTGGCGCTGGAATTGCATGTTAGATTGAGATTTGGGAGCCATATTGCAGGGTCCTTTCGAGACACTCATTCTTCAAACAGGCATTCTGGACATGCTCAGCCACGGCACGATTTTCACCTACGCCGTGCTCGGGCTCCTGGTGTGTTTTTCCATCGCGTCATTGACCATTGCGTTCGCGAAATGGTCCACCTTCGGCGGCGCGATGCGCACCGACGCGGGATTCGCGCGCGCGTTCCGCAAGGCCAATACGCTGGATGCAATCGTGGCAGCAGCGGAAAGCTTCCGGCCTACGCCGCTCGTGAAAATTTTCGATTACGGCTATGGTGAAGCCGCGCGGCAGCTCAACACGCATCGCCGCCTGATCAACAAGGAAGCGATTACGCGCAGCCTGCAGGTCGGCATCAGCGAGCAGTTGCAGCGTTTTGAACACAATCTGAACTGGCTCGCAACGATTGCGACCGTTTCTCCGTTTATCGGATTGTTTGGAACTGTGATGGGGATTGTGCGCGTCTTCAATAATCTGGGTGCCTCGGGAACCACCGCGCTGACTTCGGTTGGCCCTGGTGTTGCGGACGCGCTGGTGGCTACGGGCGTAGGCCTGATCGCCGCGATTCCCGCCGCAATTTTCTACAACGTTTTTGGGCGCAGACTAAAAGAGATGGGCGATCGCTTCGATAACTTCTCGTTCGAATTCATGAATATGATCGAACGGACCACGGGCGAGTAAAAACAATGGCGTTTCAGATGGCAGGCGGGGGTATGGGCGGCAGAAGGTCGCGCGGGCTGCCTTCGATGGCGGATATCAACGTCACGCCTTTCGTCGACGTGGTGCTCGTGCTGCTGATCATCTTCATCATTACGGCGCACGTGATGGATTACGGGATTGAAGTTCAGGTTCCGAAAACGAAAACCGTTGCGACGAGCACGAAGGATCTGCCGGTCGTGCTGCTCGGCGTGAAGGGAGATCTTTACCTCAACCACGATCGCGTACAGCTGGTGGATCTGGTCAATGCGCTTCATACGCGTTTTCCCGGCCAGAATTCGGTTTTTGTCCGCGCGGACGGGGGCGTAACCTGGGAGTTGCTCGCACAGGTGGGCGCAAAACTCGGCGAAGGAAAGTTCAATATCCAGCTCGTTACGGAGCCCGCGAATTCCGGCTCCCACCGCTAACCATGCAGACGATGCCCCAATACGATCCACTCGGCAAGTACCTGGCCGGATCGCTGGGCGTGCACGCGGTGATCATCGCCGCGCTGATTGTCTCGGGCGTCTGGAAATTTACGCAAAGCACGTGGGGGGCAGACCATGCCTCGAGCGGCTCAGTGGGCGTCACCATGGTCAAAACCATTCCCATTCCCCAGAAGGACGCGCCTGAGAATCCGCTGGCAAACGATTCGACCTCCACTGTTCCGCAGGCGCCCGCACCCGTGAAGCCGGCGCCACAGGTGAAAGCGCCGCCGGAGAAAGCGATTCCGATTCCGGACAAGGTTCGCAAAGTTTCCCCGCGCGAGCAGTCACGCACTGCCTTCCGCCCGCCGGACGCGCATTACATGCCGAATCAGGTTTACTCCAAAGCGCCGCCGGCGCTGAGTTCGAAGATGTACGGCATCCAGGGAGCGAGTGGCATCGATATCGGACCCGCGTCTGTTCTGGGCTTCCAGTTTGGCGCGTATGTCACGCAGATGAATACTCAGATCGCGAGCAAGTGGAACCGGTCGGGTGTACATGCCAGCCCCACGCAACGGGCCGGCATCACTTTCACGATCGCGCGAAATGGTTCTGTGAGCGATGTGAAGGTATCGCATACAAGCGGCAGCTACGATCTCGATATGTCCGCGGTGCGGGCAGTTTCGGACGCGAGTCCTCTGCCTGCTCTTCCGGCGGGGTTCAACAAGAACGAGGCAACTGTGGAACTATGGTTTCAGTTGAAGCAGTGACGCGGGAACTGTCATGAAGAAGCGAATTCTCATCGGCGTGAGTTTCGGAACTGCCATTGCAGGCGCGCTGCTGCTCGGCCAGGGCCGCGACATTACCAGCACCATCGTCAGCAATGGCGGCAAACCGAACCTGGCGGTGATCGATTTCCACGGCGCCGGCGTCACGGATCCCGTGATGAAGGCCTTTAACTCCACGCTGATGGCGGACCTGCAGTCCTCCGCGCTGTTCGATTTCGCGTCGAAGAGTTTTTTCCCCGCTGGTTATCCGCAGCAGGCGTCAGACCTCGTCCCGGAGGATGGCGGTCAGGGCCGGGCGCTGCCCGATTGGGCCGGACCGCCGGTGAGCGCATCTCATCTCGTGTTCGGATACGCGGCCGTCGTGAATGGCGTCCTGGCCGTTTACGGCAATGTTTACGACACGCGCCAGCCCATCGCGTCCGCGAAGCTCCTGGCGCAGCGTTATGCCGGGTCGCCCGATGAAGCGGGCGCAGTCCACATGGCGCACCAATTCGCCAACGACATTATCCTGCAGTTCGGCGGCACCGGCTCGCTGCTGAATTCCCGCATCTACTTCGTCTCCGACCGCGGCGCCGTAAGAGGCGGACGCGAGCTTTGGGTGATGGATTGGGACGGCAAGAATCAGAAGAAGCTCACCTCGCTGGGCGCGCTGATCGCTTATCCCGCAATTTCGTTTGACGGATCTCGACTCGCGATTACGATGTGGCCGCTCCACGGCGATCCGAGTCCGAGGATCGTGATGATCGACAGCCAGACCGGCCGCAGGCTTCCCTTCTACAATCAGACGGCCTCGCTCAACGCTGCGGCTACGTTTACGCCGGATGGCAAAACCGTCTACTATTCTTCCTCCGCTTCCGGCGAGGCACAGATCTACAGTGCGAGGATCGACGGCAGCAACCTCACGCGAATCACGCAGAGCAAAGGCAACCCGACGGAACCGAAAGTGAATCCGGTGAATCCCGATTCCCTGCTCTTCGTTCAGGGATTCCCGAACGTGCAGGTCTACCGGATGACCGCGGAGGGCCTCGGCATCCAGCTTCTGACCGCAGGCACCGGTGAAGCGGCGAATCCGGCCTGGAGCCCCGATGGCCAGCACATCGCATTCGCATGGACGAAAGGCTACCAGGCGGGCGACTTCAACATTTTCGTGATGGACGCGGGTTCGCCTACCGCTGCACCCCAGCAACTGACGCACAGCGAAGGCAAGAACGAAAATCCGGTCTGGGCGCCGGATGGCAAGCACATCGTCTTTATGAGAACGACAAAGTCCGGCAGATCGCAGATTTACACCATGCTTGCGAATGGACAACAGGTTACACCACTGACAACAGAAGGCAACAACAAATATCCCGTTTGGGGAGTGAAATGACAATGAAGATTTTTTCGGTAAGAGATCGTAGCCTGACAC
>CAZPZE010000612.1:0-2191 GCA_964590625.1 uncultured Solibacteraceae bacterium | reverse complement strand
ATCATCGGCAACATTACCTCGCCGTTGTTCGGGCAGTCCAATCAGGTGGCCGGCGCGCCGAACGGTGAAGGATTCAGCGAGAACGCCAGCAATCGCCGGCTCGAGCTGCAGATCCGGTTTACGTATTAGCGCGTCAGCACGACGTGCATCGCGAGCTCAGAGGAGACGTGCTGCGTGCAGCGATACCCGAGTTCCGCGAGATTGAGGCCCGCAAACAGATTCTCTCCGGACCCCATCAGCACGGGCCGGAACACCAGATGCAATTCGTCAATCAGCTTCGCCTGAAGATACTGCCGGATCGTCGCCGCGCCGCCGCCGATCCGCACATCTTTTTCTCCCGCGGCTTGTTTCGCTCGTTCGAGCGCGGCCTGAATTCCGTTCGTCACGAAATGGAATGTGGTGCCGCCCTTCATTTCGAGCGGCTGCCGTGGATGATGCGTCAGGACGAACGTGGGCACACGATACGGCGGCTCCTCGCCCCACCAGCCCTTCCAGGAATCGTCAGGCCACGGACCGCGCACCGGACCGAACATGTTGCGCCCCAGAATCCACGCGCCAACGTTCTCCATTCCCCGCCGCGCCCAGTCATCATCGACGCCGGTCGAGCCGCCTTCCTGACCGTGCATCTGGCGCCACGTGCGGCTGGCGAAAAACCATTCGAACAGTTCCGGCCCCCGCATGCCGAGAGGATTCTCCAGGCTCTGATTCGGCCCGGCGGCGAAGCCATCGAGCGATACAGCAAAACAACTGACGCGAACTTTCGGCATGGTCGTCACAAGTATAGGGGGTCGCTAAGGGTTCAGTGAAATAGAAAGGGCGTCGGCGAGTGTCTGGGTGAACAACGGAAGAGAATTGCGAAAGGTCCTCAATTGCTCTTCGATCGTCCGGTTGATCACCGCCGCCTGCTGAATCAGCTTTCTCGTCACCAGCGCATCGTCGAGATGGAACTGGTTAACGAGAAACTCGTCCGGATGGATCGCCTCGATGTCGTACTTCCGCAGTTCTTCATTCTGGAAATCACGCAGGTTGAACGTGACAATGCTCTGAGCACCGCAGCGAATTGCCGCAGCCAGAACATGCCGGTCTTTGACGTGGTTCCGCAGCGCGTGCTCAATGCCTTTGTAGTTGGCCGCCCACGCCTCCGGGAATGCTTTCCTTAACTCGGACTCGAGATGATCGACCTGTTCCGGCGTCTTTTTAAATTTGTTCACCAGGACTTTCTTCGTCTCGGCGATGATGTCATCACTCCATCTGGGAACGTACAACCGGGGCGTCTCGGCGAGACGGAGCAGCGTGTCCCTCAATCCCGCGCCCACTAAAACGCAGGCGTCGAGCACCACCGCATAGTCTTTGTTCATTCGCCGGAATCGGGAATATAAATCTGATCGTAGTCACCAGCCGATACGGAATCTCTGGCCAGGTTATCGAGGATCATCGTGCGCTCTTTGTCCCGCGCCGCCTGATACTCGATCAGGTCTCTCAGGTAGATTCTGCGGTGAGTACCGGCCTTGTGAAAGGCGATCTTCCCCTGGTTCAGCAGATCGATCAGAAAGGGGCGCGAAACTCCCAGAATGTTGGCGGCTCTTTGAGTCGTCAGTTCTTCCATCACGGGGATAACTGATACTCCCTTGCCCTGCTTCATGTAGCCAAGCACCTGCCGGAATACATGGAAGACTGAATCGGGGATTGGAATGTGTTCTCCCTCGGGACCGATGAGAGCAGGCGCCTTTCGGCTGCAGAACATGCGATAGAGCTCGCGGATTTCGGCGCTGTCGCTCTCGGGTGGCCGATGGACTTGTTTTTCGTTGCGCTCGGAGGTTTCTGGCATGTGGATTCTTCTTTGGCAGCAGACGAAACAATCGAAAGCAAACGAAATATTCGAAACTCTGCCTTCAGTTTCGCGCCATCGCCCTATGCTTGTCAATGCTTCAGCGAATTGAGGGGGAACCGGGCTGTAAGGAGGAGTGGTAAAGGCGGGAGCATCGTTGATGATATCGATTCCACCCCTCCAAACAGAGTTGGGCGACGGCAGACCGGCGGGGGACCGGAGCTGGTTATTCAATTTTCAAAGATCCGCGTGCTGTTCGGCGTTGTCCACGCCGCCAGCACATTCGATGGGTTCGCCGCCTTCGTCGGTGGCTTCGTAGCCTGATAAGAGTGGCTTCGATCGGGCTCTCAGTGGGTTCGCTCA
>CAZPZE010000611.1:0-1525 GCA_964590625.1 uncultured Solibacteraceae bacterium | reverse complement strand
GCGATCCAGCGCAGCCTGCCGGATCAGTAAGCCGGCAAAGTGGGATGATCGAAGTGTGAGCCTCCCGCCCTTCCGCAACGAGCCCTACACCGACTTCAGCATTCCGGAAAATGCCGCGAAAATGCGTGCGGCGCTCGACCGCGTGCGCGCGCAGCTGGGACGCGAATACACGCTGATTCTTGCGGGCGAGCGCATCGCGACGCAGGACAAGCTGACTTCCGTGAACCCGGCGCGGCCGGCGGAAATTGTTGGCATCCATTCGAAGGCCACGCCGGAACTCGCGGCCCGCGCCCTGGAAACAGCCCATGCCAGTTTCCCGCGCTGGAGCCGCACCCCGGCTGGAAAGCGCGTGGAAATGCTGCTTCGAACGGCGTCGCTGATCCGCGAGCGCAAATATGATTTCAACGCGTGGCTCACTTTTGAAGCCGGCAAAACCTGGATCGAGGCCGAAGCCGAAACCGCCGAGGCCATCGACTTCTGCGAGTACTACGCGCGCGAAATGCTGCGCCTCAGCACGCCGCCCCACATGGTGCAGATGCCGGGCGAGCGCGATGATTTTCGTTATCTCGCGCTGGGCGCCGGCGTGGTCATCCCGCCCTGGAATTTTTCGCTGGCGATTCTCTGCGGCATGTCGGTTGCGGCGCTCGTGACCGGCAACACCATCGTCATCAAGCCTTCGAGCGAGACCCCAACTGTGGCCGCCGTGTTCGCCGAAACACTGCTCGAAGCCGGATTCCCGCCGGAATCGTTTTCATTCCTGCCCGGCAGCGGCAGCGCTGTGGGCGACGTTCTGGTGCAGCATCCGAAAACGCGTTTCGTCTCGTTCACCGGCTCGCGCGATGTGGGGCTGCGCATCAATGAACTAGCGGCGCGTCCTCAAAAAGGCCAGATCTGGATCAAGCGCATCGTCGCGGAAATGGGCGGCAAAGACGCCATCATCGTCGACGACGATTGCGATCTTGACGCGGCGGTGGAAGGCGTCGCAGTCTCCGCATTCGGCTATCAGGGGCAGAAGTGCTCGGCCTGTTCGCGCGCCATCGTGCATCAGCGCGTTTATGACGCTTTCCTTGAAAAACTGAAAGCCCGTGCGGGAAAAATCCGGACCGGCCCGCCGGAAGATCCGCAATACTACATGGGCCCGGTGATCAGCGCAGGCGCGAAGAAAACGATCCTCGGCTATATCGCGGTGGGCAAGACCGAAGGCGATTTGCTGGCGGGCGACGGCGATGTCCCGGCCGACGGTCACTACGTTCCCCCGACCATCATCGCGAACGTCGATTCCAAGGCCCGCATTTTTCAGGAAGAAATTTTCGGGCCGGTGCTGGCGGTCGCCAAAGCCCGCGATTTCGAACATGCGCTCGCCATGGCAAACGATTCGCAGTATGGGCTCACAGGGGCGATTTACTCAAAAAACGCCGCGCATCTCGAGCGCGCGCGTGACGAGTTCTTCGTCGGCAACATGTACATCAACCGCAAGTGCACCGGCGCGATGGTCGGCTCGCACCCATTCGGCGGATTTAATATG
>CAZPZE010000610.1:0-6092 GCA_964590625.1 uncultured Solibacteraceae bacterium | reverse complement strand
GGCGGCCGCGGCGGCCAGCAGCAGGCCGATACCGGTCCGCACAAAGCTGGTGAGCCTTACGTGGTGCGCGCGCAGACATGCGCCTACGGCGGAGGTGTACAGCTCGGTCTCGAGTACGATTCCGAAGGTTTCCATATGGTGCTCGGAAAGGGAGAGGCCCTGGTTGTGCAGGAGCGCGGCGCGTCTCGACGGATTTATCTGGATGGCCGCGCGCTGCCGAGTCCGTCTGTTCGGCCTCCAACGGGTTCCGGTTATTCCGTGGGACACATCGAGCCCGATGGCACGCTTGTTGTGGAAACCACTGACGCAACCGAAGGAGGCGTGACCGCCGGCGGCTATCGGCTCGCCGACACGCATTTCATCCAGCGCTATATTCCCTC
Source organism: uncultured Solibacteraceae bacterium (assembly GCA_964590625.1). GTDB lineage: Bacteria > Acidobacteriota > Terriglobia > Bryobacterales > Bryobacteraceae > BOG-234. The sequence goes on along the minus strand of CAZPZE010000610.1, from coordinate 5,712 downwards.
GGCCGACGGGAAGCATCTGACGCTGAGGTTTGAATACAACGACCCGCGAATCTACGCGAAGCCGCATACATACGAGTTCACATTCGACCGGATGGCGGCGGGCTCGTATGCGCTCGAAGAATTCTGCGATGCGACCGATCCGCTGAACGGGCAGTCCATCGTTCCGCCCGAGCAGCAATGAAAGGGAGAACGCGTCAGATGAGGCTGCAATATTTACTGTTGGCGGGTGTGCTGGTTCTTGCCGGTAGCTCCGGCGGCCAGGATAGTACGCCCGGGCCGAACGACTCTACTACGAAGGCCGTTGCTGCGGCGAACGCATTCATTGCCACACTGACGCCCGACCAGGCGCCTCGGGCCGTCTACGAGTACGACAGCCCGATGAAGCCGAAGTGGAATAATCTGCCGCCGAATATGGCAGCACGCGCCGGTATTCCGTTGGGGAGCCTGAGTGATTCGCAGCGGGATCTGGCTCTCGCTGTGGTGCGCTCAGTAGTGAGCGCTTATGGCTATCGGAAGATTATGGACGTTATTGACGCTGATGCCGAATTCGGAAGGACGGGTGCCGGCTTTCCGACCGGCATGAATGCTTACATGCTCGCCGTGTTTGGCAAGCCGTCGCTCAGTGAGCCCTGGGAAATTCAGTTCAACGGTCACCACCTCGGCCTGAACGTCACGATCGTCGGGAAGAACAACGTCATGGCGCCCACCATGGTAGGCGCTTATCCGAACATTTATCAGAAAGACGGCAGGGAATTCCACGTTCTCGGGGAAGAAAGCGGGAAGGCGATCGCTCTGATGCAGTCTTTGAATCCGCAACAGCAGGCAAAGGCCACGATCACGTCGGTCGTGGGCGATTACATTCTTGGCCCCGGACATGACGGAGAAGTCCTGGCGCCGGAAGGTCTGAAAGCGACGGAGATGACGGCCAGCCAGAAAGAGATGCTCGCGCAGTTGGCCGCTCCGTGGGTCAATATCATCAACGAACCAGTTGCTGCCGCGAAAATGTCCGAAATTCGCCGAAATATTGAGGACACTTACTTTGCCTGGAGCGGAAAACCCGACGCCGGAGAAAAGGCCTATTTCCGCATGCAGGGGCCAACCGTCTGGATCGAATTCGCTCCGCAGAACAGCGGCTTTGGCGCCCCGGGTGGAGGCGGCAGAGGGGGTGGACGCGGAGGGCGCGGCGCGTCAGGCGGGCAGTTCCAGGGTCGCGGGCCAGGCGGCGCCGGGAGTGCTTCCGGGCCCCGCGGTCCCCGAGTGGGGAACGGTGGACAGCCGAACGTAACCGGCGTCGTTCTGGCTGAACGCGACCCCAATCATATCCATTCGGTCTTTCGGGATTTCACAAACGACTACGCCAAACGATTTGCCGCCAGGTAGAAGTGCGCGGCCTTTCCCGCCGGTTACGTCGATGATTCGGCAGACCCGCGCAGACGGTTCTGCAGGAGCAGAAGCAAGACAGCGCCCGCTGCCACGAACAGCCAGCTCGGAGAGAGCCAGGACAAGGGAGACGCAACATCATAGTCCACCGTGTACATGCTTTGTGTGGTGTTGCGGCGTTGCGTGGCGATGACGATTCTTTTGTCTATCGGGATAACCGCGTTCTCCAGATAGATGCTGGCGTCAGGCTCGTTGTCGTTCCGGATCGACAGTTGATGATGTCCCCCGCGAAGCGCCGCATCGGGCGATCGCAAGCTGATTCGCACAATCCCTTCGCCGCCCGACAGGTCTTGCAGCGGCGGGAATGTCGCGGATACGATTCGCGGCTGGACTGCGGTTCCGTCGATCGTCAGCGTCACCTTCTCCAGCCAGCGTGCTGCAAAGCGCTCTGCCTCCGCCGGAGACACAGATCCATTGCCATCCCGGTCTGCGCTGGAGAAAAACGTGCTGGCGAGATTGACTCCCGGAGTCAGAGTCACCTCCAGCTCGACATGATTCGCGAAGAGATGCACCTGTACTGCCTGCAGCAGCTCATCCAGCCGATGGGCATCCGCTCGGACCGCGAACATCATCGCGGTTGCAACGGCCACGATTTTCGTTGCCTTCATAGGCCTTATGGCGCCGGCGAGCGAAGACCGACCAGCGAGCGGTGGGCGGCATAGGAAATGTCGATCGGCATTTCCTCCATCGATCGCGCCGTGATGACGACCTGGTAATAGCGCGGCAGCTTTCCGTCTGGCCCGGCGATTTTCGAAAAGATCTTCTGTGCAACGGAGGGATTCGTCACCGCTTCCACGGCCGCAACGATTCCCGCTTCGGTTCTTCCTGTCAGATAGAGCAGAAGTCCATTGCCGTTCGCGCTGGGAGCAAGCGTGATGAGCGCATGCGTAGCAGGAAAGCCATTCTCCGCTCCGAGGAATGGAAGGACCGGCGGTTCGCCTGGATCCGGATGCAGATTGCGAATTCCATCGGGACCGAAGACGAACTGGCGATCCGTTGCGAGCCCCTGCAGTTGCGGATTGCCGGCGGGCGAACCGACAAACACCAGGTTGTCCATCGCAAGCTCGGGGCCCGTCATCAGGTCACTTCGCGTGAGGAGGATATTCGGCGTCCTGCCCTCCAGAAACTGGCCGAGGCGAAATGCGCCGGTCGCGGTTGCGACGTCCGTGTACTCGTAGGAAGGAGATGCGGAGTTCGCGTGAAGTCTGCTTTTCAGATTCGCGAATTCGGGCGAGGTCGAAAGCGAGCTCCAGTCAGCCGGAAAGGGTCCGATTACGTTATCGAAGCCGGCCATGTTCGCGAATATCGGGACGGAGAGACACAGCGCGAGGGGACGTCCGTTTGAGAGCAGAGGCTCCCAGATGGCGCGAAGCTCGGGCGTAAGGGTTTTGGCCGGCGCTGCTTTCTCAGCCCGATTGAGCCGCGTCGCGAAATAGACAGCCGCCGAAATCGCAATGAGCGTGACGGCTGCCAGCGCGGCAACCCATCGAATGGGGACGGTTTTCCACGGGCTCTGCGGAGCGTGAACGGATCGAGGCTCGAAGGTTAATCGGAAGCCGCCTTTCGGGAGATCGATCAGGATCGGGTCGTTTGCGCCTTCGAGCCGATAGTAATCCGCGAGTTTCTGGCGCAGCCGGCCGCCGCACATGCGCACGGAGGAATCCTGCCGCGGATCATACGATGGCGGCTTGCCGAGCGCATCCACCCCGACCGTGTATTCCTTGAGGTCATCCGTCTCGCCCGCGAGCGACTTCTTTGCCAGGTAGGCCAGGAGGTCTCGATAGATCGCAGAGGAACGGAACGTCCGGCTTTCCAGAATGCGCTGGAGCTGAGATCCCTCGGGTCCGGACATGGCTGCTGGTTCGAACGTCATCTGTTTTTCGAAGCCGCTCCGGTTCCGAATCTCCGGGGATGTTGGAGAGTTGTAGCAAGACTAACGGGTAGAGCAGGGCGATGTCAACGGCGGGGCGGTACGGCGCGGCGCGCGAAAGCTCTGTGCGAGCAGTAACTTGCTGAGCGAAGCGACAACGTCACGTACTGTCAGCGTCCGTCTCGTAAGGTGGTTCTCGCGGCTTCTTCAGCCGCTCATCTATTTTTCGGGCAGCGTCCAGATATTGAGGACATGGTCGCCGGTCGCTTGCCCTCGCGATCCGCCTTCGGGAAGAGCGATTTTTCCATCCACGACGATGGGGCTGTTCCAGTGACCGCCGCCGCATTCGAGCGTGGTGATCAGGTGACCGCTTTCCGCGTCATACACGTTGAGTCCGCCTCTGGGGTTGTAGACGTAGAGCAGGCCTCCGGCTTCCACAGGAGTGGTTCCGCCCGTTGTGTTCTTCCAGACCTGGTTGAGTTTGCCGTCTTTGAAGTTCCACGCCGCGGTGCCGCCGTTATCCGCGGCGAAAAGCAGCGTGTCGCCGTTGTGATGCCAGACGGCGGTGGCGGCAAGCAGCATGTTTCCCGAAGGCGTGGGGACGGTCGGCGGGTCGTCATTCTCATGCGGCTCAGCGCCTGCGATGGATTTGATATTGATGACGCGGATCAGGCGGTCTTTGCCGCCCTGCGCGAGATAGCCGCCGCCCAGCAGCGCGGGCGCGGCGGAGCCCATGTCGAGATCGCGCGCGCGAAGTTCCGCGTTATCGGAAGGCGTGTAGTTGCCGAGCATCTTCGTGGCGTCGGGGTCGAGTTCGATGAGCGCGTCGGCCCAGCTGGTTTTGCCATCCCAGGGACCGTTGCCGGTAGCGAAGAAGATGTTGCCCGTCGCGGGGTCGATGATCGCGCCGCCGCGGCCCCAGATGGCGGATTGCGTCGCCGCGCAGGAATCGGGCTGCAGCAGGACTGCCTTATCGCTGCAGAGCGAATTCCAGACATGGAGGAGCTTGCCGTCTTTGGTGTCGAGAATGGCGACGTGGCCCTGGTAAGGCGGTCGGTCGCCAATATAACCGGCGGTGACGGCGATCACGTGGCCGCGAAAAACCTTGAGCGCGGAATCCATCTTTTCGCGCGCGGGGAGCAAGGTGATGGGAGTGGACCAGACCTCCGAGCCATCGGCGATCCTGAGCTTGCGGATAGCGCCATCGGGTGCCTGTGCGTAGATGTGGAGGCGATCGGGATCGGCGACAGGAACTCCGTTGGTGATCTGGCGCGATCCATCCCACGTGGAGAATTGCGGAGGCGTGTATTCCCAGAGGACGGCGGCCTTGTCGGCGTCGACCGCGATGGTTTTCCCGTAAAGTGTGGTCACGAAGAAGACGTTGTGCTTCGCGCCTTTGACTGTGACGTCGTGCAGGCAGATTGCGGAAGCGTCGACAGTGCCATCGAGCTGAACCTGGTGGCGCACCATGGATCCGACGTTCGCAGCTGTGATGCCGGTGGGATCGCCGGAAGCGCTGGAGCTCGAAACGTCCCATCCAAATTGAGGCCAGTCATGCGTGCTCGACTGGGCGGCGTGAGAGAGAGCCGGGATAGTGAACAGGAGAATCGGGAGAAGAGTGAAACGCATTGCAGTTTTCCTCGGTCCTGGTCGGATTGGTTCCGGCGCAGCCCTGCGGCGACGCCGGATCTCAGCCTACGCCAACAGTATATTTGGTTGCCGCGAATACCCGTGCAAACGCTGTCGCAGTTCGAATGCGGACGGCTCTACGGCGCGATCTTGCCGATCGCTGTGCCCCAGTTCGCGAGGACGGTTCTCGGCAGGTTCGGGATATACTCTGTCGCAAACCAGACATTGCCGCTTTCATCGACACTGGCAGCCGAGTAATCTCCCCAGCGCTCCGCGGTGCGCGTTGGCCGGCCGGCAAAGAGGTAGCCGCTGAATCCATCGGCGGGCACCGCGCCTGCGCGAGCGATATGGACGTCGCTCACACCGTTTGCGTCGACGAAAACGTAAGCTGCGCTCGGCAGATAATTCGGGCCGACCAGCGTGAATGTCATCACGCCTTTGCCGTTATTGTTGACGGCGATCGAAGGATACATCGCGACTGCCTGGCTGACCGCCACGTAGCCCTGCGATGACACCGTACCGGAAACACTATCCGCGCTGACCGAAGGCGTCACAGCGAAATAGGCGATGCCGGCGGACGTCGGGCCGATAGACGGTTTGATGACGGTGTCGACGGCGCCCCAAAGTTTTCCGGCCGCGAACACCACCTGGTTCATGCGGTCATCGTTCGCATCGAGCAGCGGCGTCTTCTCCACCGGCGGCGTTTTCACGCCGAGCAACGAGGATGCCCAGATCTGCGCAAGGGGACGGTAGCCATCGGGCTGCTGCGCGGC
>CAZPZE010000609.1:0-5382 GCA_964590625.1 uncultured Solibacteraceae bacterium | reverse complement strand
CGGCCGTGCGTTCTTTGCCACGCCCTGCCGTCGTTGCTGATGGCGAGATAAATGCGTTAAAGAGGGGCTATAATCGTAAGGTTAGAGGCACACAGAGGCATACATGCGTAAATACTGGAAGTTCGGCGCGTTAATGGTAGTGATCGTCGGATCGCTGGTCTGGCTGGCGACGGCTGGCATCTCCAGCTCCCAGAGTTATTACAAGACCATTTCCGAGCTCAACCAGATGGGCCTCTCCGCCCAGACGCGCCATTTGCGCGTCAGCGGGGATATCAAGCCGGATTCAATCGTGAAGGCCGACGGCATCGTGAGGTTCACGCTCGTCCAGGACAAGCTTTCGCTCAACGTGGCGTATGAAGGCCGCGATCCACTGCCCGATACCTTCAAGGGCGGTGCGCAGGCGCTGGCCGATGGCCGCATGGGTCCGGACGGCGTTTTCCACGCGCAGGAAATTCAGGCCAAGTGTGCGTCGAAGTACGCACCCAAGCCTGGTGTCGCGCCTGATAGTATTCAAAAGCAGGTCCAGGGCAGCAAAGCCGCCTACGGATCGTAAAAGGCCGCCCGCGGGCCGCTCGAGACCAGAGGAAGACCGAACGACATGGAAAATATAGGCGCGCTGGCCCTGCTGCTGGCGTTTTGCATTTCGCTGTACGCCATCGTTTCGAGCGTAGCCGGAAAACTCAAAAACAAACCATTCCTCGCGCTCAGCGCCGAGCGCTCCGTGCTGGCGGTTTGGGTGCTCGTCACCACCGCCGCCGGAATCCTTGTCTACTCGCTGATCAGCGGCGATTTCCGCCTGGCCTACGTCGCGTCGCATACCAACCGCGACATGACGGCTTTCTACAAGTTCGCCGCGTGGTGGGGCGGCATGGAAGGCTCGCTGCTGTTCTGGAGCTGGCTGCTGGCCACCTATTCGGCTGTCGCCGTTCTTACCACCCGCAAAAACTTTCGGAACCTCCTGCCATGGGTCGTGGCGATCCTTTCGTGTGTTCAGATTTTCTTCCTCATCCTGAATAATTTCGTCGCCAGCCCCTTCCAGGTGCTGGCGCAGGATCAGGTCATCGTTTCCGCACCAGACGGCCAGGGTCTGAATCCGCTGCTGCAGTACTGGGCGATGGTGATCCATCCGCCGTTCCTGTACCTCGGTTATGTCGGCTTCACGGTGCCTTTCGCGTTTGCCATGTCCGCGCTGATTTCGAAGGCGCCGGGCGAAAGCTGGATCCACACCACTCGCCGCTGGACACTGGTGACGTGGCTTTTCCAGAGCACGGGCGTAATGCTTGGTTCCGCCTGGGCGTATCACGTGCTCGGCTGGGGCGGCTACTGGATGTGGGATCCGGTGGAAAACGCTTCATTGCTGCCGTGGCTCGCGGGCACAGCCTTCCTGCATTCCGTGATGATGCAGGAGAAGAAAGGAATGATGAAGGTCTGGAACATGGTTCTGATTTCCGCGACCTTCTTCCTCTGTATTTTCGGCACGTTCCTCACGCGCTCAGGGATTGTGCAATCGGTCCACGCCTTCGCGGACTCGCCGACAGGGCCCTACTTTGTCTCCTTCCTCGCGATCGGTATCGCCGCCGTCATCTGGCTTATCCTCGACCGCCTGTCGTTCCTGCGCAGCGAGAATGAGCTCGAAAGTCTGGTATCGCGCGAGTCGAGCTTCCTGTTCAACAACCTGATCCTGCTGGCGAGCTGCTTCGCGGTCCTCTGGGGCACGCTGTTCCCGGTGATTTCCGAAAAGTTTTCGACCGAAAAGATCAGTCTCGATGCCGCCTGGTTTAACCGCCTGATGGTGCCGATCGGTCTCTTCCTGCTGCTGCTCACCGGTCTCGGCCCGCTGTTCGCGTGGCGCCGGACCTCGATCGCCAGCATCCGCAAAAATTTCCAGATTCCGGGCATTGGGAGTCTGGTTGTGGCCGCCGCGCTGTTTATCGGCGGCATGCGCTATGCGTATTCGATCGTTTCGCTGAGCTTCTGCTTCTTTGTGGCCGCGACGATTGTGCTCGAATTCTTCCGGGGCGCGAATGCGATCCGCGAGAAATCGGGCATGAGTTTCGTGCCGGCGGTAATCGAGCTGACGCATCGCAACACGCGCCGCTATGGCGGTTATCTGGTCCATATGGGCATCGTGATCATGTTCGTCGGGTACAGCGGCCACCCGTTCAACGTGACCGGAAAGTTTGACGTCAGCAAGGGTGACACGGTGAAGATCGGGCATTACACGCTGCGCGTCGCGGGCCTGACCGAAGGCGACACGCCAAATTACGCCTGGGAAGCCGCGCAGCTCGAAGTCTCGAAAGACGGCGAATCGCTCGGCGTATTGGAGCCTTCGCACCGCTTTTACAAGGCCAGCCAGCAGTCGACTTCGGAAGTCGCGCTGCGCTCGCGCCTGAATGAAGATCTCTATTTGAATTACGCCGGCCATGAAGGCGACAAGGCGACGATTGACGCCTATGTCTTCCCGCTTGTGACCTGGATCTGGATCGGTGCGCTCGTGCTGATTGGCGGCACGCTCGTCGCGCTGATTCCGAGCAAGGTATCGCGCTCCTATGCGCGCACGGAAGTGGTCGGCACTGTGAGGAAAGATGTCTCGGTTCAAGCGTAGTCTGCTGTTCCTGCTGGTCGCTGCCGGCGCGATTGCGCAGACTTCATCACAGATTGAAAGCCCGGCCGTCCAGCGAGTTGGCGAACATCTGCAGTGCACCTGCGGATGCAACCAGAACCTGAACTGCACGATGTCGAGCGGGCAATGCCACATCTGCAAGCCGGCCCGCACGCAGATTTTCGACATGCAGCAGAACGGGATGAGCGACGAATCGATCATCTCTTACTTCGTGAAGAGCGGCCAGTTTACCCGGCTGAGCGATCCGAATTCGTATTTCTGGGTAGTGCCCTATTTTTCGCTCGCGCTGGGTGGTGTGATCGTGTGGTTCGTACTGAAGCGGCTGCGCGGTAACAGCCAGATGCATCCGGCCACCGCCAGCGGGCCGTCGGTCGACAATGACCCCGATTTCGCGCGCTACCGCGACGTCATCGAGAAAGATACTGAGAAGCTGGACTGAGTTAAATTCGTGGACCCAAGCCTCATAGTTGGAGCGCTGCTGGGAGCCGGTGTGGTCGGTTTCCTGCTGTTTATCCGCTCCCAGGACCTTCCCAAACCCGAGCCCGTTTCGCCCTTCAGGCATCTGGACGAACGCAAAGCCGCGATCTACGAAAATCTGCGCGATCTGCAGTTCGAATATCGCGTGAACAAGCTTTCGGACGAGGATTACCAGACCACGAAGATTGAGCTGCAGAAGGAACTCGCGCGCGTGCTGGCGGAAACAGATCGCATTAAAGCCGAAATGGGAGCGTCCGTGGCTGTCGCCGCTGCTGCCGCGCCCGCGCAGTCCGCAGCGCCAGCGCCCCAAAAGCATGCCTGCCCCAGCTGCGGTGCGACTTTCGAAAAGGCGCCGAAGTTCTGCGGCGAATGCGGAAAGCCGATGGGGGTGGCGTCGTGAGATGCGCCGCGATCCTCTCGTTGCTCGCCCTCAGCACGATGGCCCACGCCGCCATCGATGGCACCGTCACGAACGGTACAACCGGTAAACCGCAGGCAGGCGCGACGGTCACGCTCTTCCAGCCGACCACCCAGGGTCCGCAATTTATCGACAGCGTGAAAACGGACGCGGCGGGCAAATTTACCATCACGAAGGAAGTTCCGGCGGGTCCAGCCGGACCGCTGCTTCTGCAGGCGACCTACGCGGGCGTCCAGTACAACCAGATGCTGCCGCCCGGCACACCGACCACGGGAGTCGACATTCCCGTCTTTGAATCCTCGAAGCAGCAGGGCGACGCGAAGATCAGGCTGCACGCCATGCTGATCGAGCCGAATAACGGACAGATGGTGGTGGCGGAATCCTATCAGTTCGAGAACGGCGGCAAGACGACGTGGAACAATCCGGATACCGGCACGCTGCAGTTCGCGCTGCCGGCCGCCGCGCAGGGCAAGGTGGAAGTGAACGTTCTCGCGCCAGGCGGACTTCCTATCCGCCGCGCGGCTGATCCCGCGGGCAAGCCGAACACGTTCAAAGTCGATTTCCCGATCAAGCCGGGCACCTCCGAAATTCGCCTCGAATGGACGATGCCGTTCACCAGCCCCGGCGTTTTCGAGGGCGAGAATCTGGCGAAGGGCGCGCCTTCGATGAAGATCGTCGCGCCGGCCGGCGTCACCCTGAAGGGCGATGGCGTCACCGCGCTCGGTCCCGAGCCCCAAATGCCCGGCACGATGATTTATGACGTCGCAAACGCCTCCTACCACATCAATGTGGAAGGCACCGGCTCATTGCAGGCGAATTCGGGAGGTGGCAGCGACGGCCAGAACGATGGCACCCCGCAGGTCACCGAAAATATGCCGAAGCTGTTCGGCCTCGTCATCGCGAAAGGCGAACTGCTCTCCACCGTCCTCTCGGTGAAATGGATTCTGCTTTCCGTGCTGGGAATGCTGGCGATCGGCTTCGTCATGCTCTACCGCAAGAGCAATCCCGCTGCGCCCGCGGCGGCTGGAGCGAAGCATGAACGCGATCGCGGCTGATCGCGTCTGGAAGTACTTCGGCGATTATCCGGCCCTGCGCGGCGCAACATTCGAAGCCGCCCCGGGCGCGTGTGTGGCGCTGCTCGGCCGCAACGGAGCGGGCAAGACCACGCTGCTCCGCATCCTCGCCAATCTCTCGAAGCCGACAAAGGGCGAAGTCACGATCTTCGGCCTACCGGCTGCAGGAAAGATGCGCGAGCGCATCGGCTACCTCGGGCACGGCATCGGCGTGTACGACGATCTTTCGGCCATCGAAAACCTCACGCTGTTCGGCCAGTTGATGGGTGTGCCGAATCCGCAGGCTGCGGCCGAGGCCGCGCTCGAACGCGTGGGTCTCAGTCGCGTCCGCGATGGCTTCGCCCGCGAATTTTCGCGCGGCATGCGGCAGCGCCTCGCGATCGCGCGCGCCTTCCTGCACAATCCCGAAGTTCTGCTGCTGGATGAGCCGTTCACTTCGCTCGATGACCGCGCTATCGGGGTTCTCCACGATCTGCTCCGCGATGCGCTGGCGAAAGGCGCCACCATCGTCATGTCGACCCACCAGATCCGCGAAGCCATGGAGCTTGCGACGCAGGTGGCACTGCTCGAACGTGGCCGCATCGTGCACTCCGGCGAGCGCACCGTTGAAATGCTGGTCGACCCCGGCTGGCTCTACCGCAAGTATGAGGAGAAGCAGCAGTGAAGCGCGATCTGCTTTCCGCCCTCTTCATCGCGCGCAAGGACCTGCGCACGGAATTCCGTACCAAGGAAGCTCTGAACGCCGCCGTGTCGTTCGCGCTCGTGGTGCTGGTGCTTTTCAGCTTCGCCTT
>CAZPZE010000608.1:0-12752 GCA_964590625.1 uncultured Solibacteraceae bacterium | reverse complement strand
ATTGTGTTCGCCTCTGGCGTTTTCGCAGGTAGTTATCAATGAAGCTCTCTACCGGATCAGCTCAGGCGATACCGATCCGCTCAAAGCGACCCAGTGGGTCGAACTCTACAATCAGGGTGACGCAGCCGTCGATCTGAGCGGTTGGACGATCACCGGACGAAACGGATTGGGCAGCGCGTCGGCGCGCCCGCTCCCCGCTGCCTCCCTGCCCGCGCACGCATATCTCGTCATCCATTTCGCAGCGGGCAACACAACCGCGACCGATTACTACACGCAGGACACCCCCGGCATCTGGAACCCCGACTCCGACGAAGCTGCGCTTTACTCAAAGAGCGGTATCGTTGACTTCATTTCCTGGTACGACCAGGCCCAGCCTTACCAGCCGGGAGCGGCGCATGACGCCTCGGTCGCCGCAAAGATATGGACCGCCGGCGCCGCTCTCAACAGCGACGGGGTGACTGCCGCGGTGTGGGAACGCCCTCGCGCGGTGGAAGCGGGTATGTCGATTGGCCGCGACCCCAATTCGACCGATACCGACAAAACCGCGGATTTCGAGCCACACGGCGGGGTTGGCGCGCTCAACAACTCTCCAGGCCGCCGGAATCTGGATTCGGTCCAAATACAGGAGGCGAGCCCCAACGCGCCTGCGGCCCGCGGAGGCCTGCAGCCGCAAACCACCGCTCCCGCAAAGAAGAAATGGACGGTCCTGCTCTACCTCAACGGCGATAACAGCCTGGAGCGTTACATCTTTGGCAATGTCGAGGAACTGGCCCTCGGCGGCTCGGCGCTGACCAACACCGCTGTCGCGGGAGTCACGGGCGGGTCGAGCGACGACGTCAACTTCGTCCTCATGTACGACGGCAAAAACCTGACCGCCGGCACGGTGCGAGGGCTGATTCTTGGGACCGGGACACCCGGACATCTCCAGCTCGGACATCCCGACGGCGAGACCGTGCAGATCGGTGAACGCGATATGGGTGACCCCGCCGAGCTTGCTGGGTTCATATCCTGGGGAAAAACCAATTATCCGGCCGATCACTACGCACTCATCATGAGCTCGCATGGAGATGGCTGGAAAAGCGTGGGCCCCGATGAAACCTCCCTCAGAAATGGCAACGCGGACTTCCTTTACATGGGAGAGATTTCAACCGCCCTGCAGGGACAACATTTCGACCTCATCGGTTTCGATGCCTGCATGATGGCCGGCATTGAGGTCGCCGACCAGGTCCGCCCGTATACGGATTACCTGCTTGCTTCCGAACAGGTCGTGCCGGGATTCGGCTTCCCCTACAACTCGTTCTCCGCCGCGCTGCGGCAGAATCCCAACTGGACCGCGCTTGATCTCGGCAGGAATATTGTGAGCGCCTTCGGGGGCCGGTATTCCGCTCTCAACACATCGTGGAGTTTGTCGCTCACCGATGAAAAAGCGTTACCGCAACTGATTCAGCAGGTAAATACGTGGTCGGGCCTGATGCGAACCGGTGCGGGTCTTTTTCAGGGGAGAAACAATCCCACCGATAATGCGCAGATCCTGATGAAGTTTGACCGCCTCGCTTCCACTCAGTTCTTCGACCCGAATTTCGTGGACCTCTATGACTTCGCCCAGCGCATTTCAAACGATGGCGGGCTGCCGGATTGCGTCAAGCCGCCCATTTCCCAGATTCTGACTCTGATTTCCGGGTCCGTCGTGGTGAGTGAGATCCACAGCAAAGACCTGGCGGCACATGGACTGCACATTTATTTTCCCCTCAACCGGAAAGGATCAAACCGGAGTTTCGACGACTATGACCTGCCCTTCACTCGAGCCACCGACGGCGCCTCGCATTACGCGATCTACGCTCCGAACAACGATCTGCTTCCGCTCAAGGCCCGCGACCGCGAAGACGGCAGCGCGCTGAATCCCCGCACCGAGTGGCCGGAACCGCCGTCGCCGGGGCTGGTCTTCGTGACCGACACGGGATGGTCCCGATTTCTCGAGCGCTTCTACCACCCCGTAGCGGATAATCACATCCTCAAGGGCATCTCACCGACCGGAGAAGTGGTTTTCCCCTCCACCTCCGCGCCGGCCTGCTCCAATGGATCGGATTCCATCACGATGCCGGTCGGATCGACCATCTACCTGTCCGGAGGCGGCTCTTCTGACGCGGACCAGGAGCCTTTCGCAACGCCGCCGAACGCGCCCGCCATTCCGAATTTCTATCTCCCCAGCTTCTATTTCTGGGATCTGGATTCGACCATGCCGTGCAAGACGAACTGCAATCTGCAGCCCCAGAGCGTTCCCCCGGGCAGTCCGGCGGACTCCGCAGTGACCAACATGGATGCCGACCGCGACCTCAATAACACCAGCGTCGATCAAAAGGACGCCTCCGGTCCCGCAACCTCCGTGGTCTGCTCCAAAGAAGGAACGTTCAACGTAACCCTGATGGCCTGGGATGACAATCATCTCAAAGAAGTCCACGACACGGTTCCGGACGCGAATTACGTTCATCCGCAGACCGACAGCCATCAGTCTGCAATCACATGCACTGCAGCCCCGCCGCCCAGCACCACCACAACCGGTGGCGGCGTTCCTCTCACCGCCGTGATCCCCGTGTTCTTCACTGTCCAGAGCGATCCCTTTGACAGCGCTTCGTATGTCGGGCTGACACAGGGAACCCTGACCATGACCATCACCGGACTCACCGCCAACGTTCGCGACGGGAAACTGGTCCCCAACACGAGTTCACCGCCTCAGGTCACCATCAAGGGCGACCGCCCTGAACTCGTTCCGGCCACCGGAACTTTCAACACCGCCACCAATTCGTTCGATATCAAGGGAACAAGCACCGGACTGATCGCGGGATTCTCCCAGGTCGATGCCCGCTACAACCTCACTCTGAGCGGCGCGAAGCTCGACACGATCTCCGGAACTTATCAGGTCGGCCTGAACTACACGCTCAATAATGAGGCGGAGCCGGTCACCTATAAGCTCACCGGCACTCTGACGCAGCAAACGTATCCGGCCGCGGCGGGCCCGGCGATTTCCTCCGTGGAGACCATCTTCGGAGACTCGACCATTTCCCAGAATGCATTCATCGAGATCCACGGCACCAGGCTGGTGCCCTCCACCACGCCCGCGGACGGCGTCATCTGGAGCAATGCCCCGGAATTCGCCTCCGGCAAGATGCCGACGCAGCTCGGTGGCGTCAGCGTGACCATTAACGGCAAGCCGGGTTTCGTGGAGTTCTTCTGCAGCGCCGCCACCAGTACGGTCTGTAGTTCCGATCAGATCAATGTTCTGACGCCCGTCGACACGGCCTTGGGGCCGGTATCCATTGTCGTAACGAGCGGAACGACGTCAACCCCGCCCTTCACGGTCACGATGAAGGCGGCCTCGCCCACATTCCTGGAATTTACCCGCGTCGGCTATGTGGCCGCCGTGCACGCAAACTATTCGCTTCTGGGCCCCTCTGATTTGTACCCCGGATACACGACGCCCGCAAATCCCGGCGAAACAATCGTGCTTTACGCTACCGGATTCGGGCTGCCGTCCACAGCCATCACGAACGGATCTTCCAGCCAGAGTGGAACGCTCCCATCAAAGCCGGTCTGCAAAATCGGAAGCCTGGATGCCACTGTGGTGTTTGCCGGTCTCGTTTCGCCCGGACTGACGCAGCTCAACGTGACACTCCCGGCCGGTACGGCAACGAGTGAAATCTCATGCACCTATAACGGAGCGGCCACGCCGCCCGGAAACCTGATCGCGATCCAGCCGCACTGAAACGCGCTCGAACAAGGCGGGCCGGGTGACCCTTAAGCGCCCGCGCCCGCGAGCGCCGGTTCTTCCACCACCGCCGCCGGAACCGGCAGATCGATTTCCACGCGCAGGCCCGGCTTCACGTTCTGGGCCCGCATCGTGCCGCGGTGCAGTTCCACGGCGCGCTTGGCGATCGCGAGGCCCAGCCCCACGCCACCGCTCGTGCGGCCGCGGTCCTTTTCCACGCGGTAGAACGGATCGAAAATCGACGACAGCGATTCTTCGGGAACGCCCGAGCCATGGTCGCGTACCGAAATCCGGTAAACCGACCCGACTTTCGAGAGCGACACATCCACCGTCGTATTCTCCGGCGAATAACGGATTGCGTTGCGCACCAGATTTTCCACCGCGCGCCGCAGCAGCTCCGGATTGCCGGTCATCGTGACTTCAGAAACACTGGAGTTCAGTTCGACGTGGCGCTTCTCTGCCTCGATCCGCGAATCGTCCACGATCGTCTGCACCAGTTCGTCGAGCCGGATCTGTTCCGTCGTCAGCCCCTGCGGATCGCCTTCGCCGCGCGTCACCTGGATCAGCTCGCCAACCAGCGAATTCAGCCGCGTGCCTTCGCGTTCGATGCGGTTGAGCGCGCTGTCCATATCGCCGCCGCCACGCGCCAGTTCCACGGCCACGCCAAGCCGCGCCAGCGGCGAACGAAGCTCGTGCGAAATATCCTGCAGCAGGCGGCGCTGCGCCTTCAGCAGATTGTCGATGCGTTCGGCCATGCGGTCCACCGTGCGCCCCAACTGGCCAAGCTCATCGGCGCGGTGCGAGTTCACGCGGGCGGTAAAGTCGCCCTGCCCGAAACGTTCCACCGTCTTCTGCATCTTCCGCAGCGGGGACGTGACGTGCCGCGCCAGCACATAGCAGAGAACCGCAAAAATTCCCAGCATCCACCAGGTCTGGGGAAGGAGCTGAATCTGCGTGCCCGCCTGCGCCGGGTTCGGCGGGAAGCGAATGATCAGGTAATACTTCGGAATCGTCTGCGATTCCACAACAATCAGCTGTGGCCTTGGCCCTTCCACGCGCGTGAACAGGAAGAAGGGATTATCGTTCCCGCGGCCCCGGTTAGTCGCCAGCGAAGCGGCGACTTCCGTTGACCAGTCATAGCCGGTCAGCAGATCCTTGTGCGTGACATCGGCCAGATGCGCCTGCACATGGTCGCTTCCCTGCGTCTGGGTGGGCGAATCCGCTGTTTCGATGCGGCGCAGAACCCTTTCGAGGCCCTCCTGGCCGTTGTTCTGCCAGGCATCGCGTGCTTCCTGCAACTCGAAGCGGAACCCGCGATATCGAGGGTCCTGAGGCCGGCGCTTGTTGAGCTCGCTCGAAACGTACGCCGTGCCGCTGACAGCTACCACCACCGTCAGAATGAACCACGCCAGAATTTTAGGAAACAGCCCTCTCACTTCACACCTCTTTTGCTTACAACTTTACGCCGCTACGCCTTCCTCCGGCGAACGGACAAACTGGTATCCCACGCCACGCACCGTCTTAATCAGCGGTTTATCAGTCTCGAGCTTTTTGCGCAGATGGCTGATGTGCATATCGACCGACCGGTCGAACGGCGTCGCCTTGCGCCCGTAAAGCTCTTCCATCAGATCGTCGCGCGAGACCACACGGCCCGCCGACCGCATCAGAGTTTCGAGAATATCGAATTCGAAAGTCGTCACTTCCACCAGATCGCCGTTGCGCGTCACTTCGCGCGTGCCTGGGTCGATCGCGATGCCGTTGACCTCGAACTTTTCGCCCGGCCGCCGTTCTTCCAGGCGCCGCATGATCGCCCGCACGCGGGCCACCAGCTCGCGCGTGTTGAACGGCTTCGGCAGGTAATCGTCCGCCCCGAGTTCGAGACCGATAATGCGGTCTTCATCCTCGCCGCGCGCCGTGAGCATCAGCACAGGCAAACGCGATTCGCGCCGCACCCGCCGCAGGATCTCGAAACCGTCCAGGCCCGGAAGCATGACATCCAGCACCATCAGGTCGTATCCGCCGCTTAAAGCCGCCGCCAAACCCTTCAGCCCGTCATGCTGCATGTCGACGCGAAACCCCTCCCGCGTCAGTAACTCAGAGAGCAGCCCGGCAAGTTCCTCATCATCGTCAACAATAAGGATTCTCACATCTGCAATCTATCACTTCGGCTTCGCTGGCGGGGGTAAACCTTTGTAAGCTGAGGCACATGCGGGGAACTAATCCACGTCGGGATGGCTGCTAAACTCGACGTGTCATGCAGCCGCCCGCCGCCCCGAAAATCCCCCATTCGTTCGAAATTCATGGCGAGACCATCCATGACGAATGGTCTTATCTCCGCGACCGCGAGCACCCGCAGACCATCCCCTACCTCGAAGCCGAGAATCAGTACACCAACGACGTCATGGCCCCCGTCGCGGAGCTCGAAGCGAAGATTTATGACGAAATGGTGGGCAGAATTCAGGAAACCGACTGCACAGTTCCCTCCCGGAACGGCGCTTTCGAGTATTACATCCGCACCGAAAAAGGGCTGCAATACGGTATCCATTGCCGCCGCGCGCTGGCGGGGGACACGTCCGAGCAAATCCTGCTCGATTGCAACCTCATGGCCCACGGACGAGAGTATTTCGGGCTCGCCTACTACCTCATCAGCCCCGATGGCAGCCTCATGGCATTCGCCATCGATTCCGATGGATCGGAAGTCTACACGTTGCGTTTTCGCGACCTGACCGCCGGCGCTGACCTGCCGGTCGAAGTCCCGAATGTCTATTACTCCGGCGGCTGGACGGACAACAAAAACTTCTTTTACACCACGCTCGACGAAACCAAGCGGCCCTACCGGCTCTGGCGCCACCAGGTGGGGTCCGGCCAGCCCGACACGCTCGTTTACGAAGAAAAGGACATGCGTTTCAACATTGCGGTGGAGCGCTCGCGCAGCGGCCAGTTCCTGCTCCTCACCATGGACAGTCATGCCACAAGCGAAGTCCGTTATCTCCCCACCAGCGATCCCGGCGGCCAGTTCCGCCTGCTGAAGCCCCGCATCCACGGCGTCGAATATTATGCCGAGCACCAGGGCGGATACTTCTGGATCCGCTCCAACGAAAATGCGGTCAACTTCCGGCTGCTGCGCGCGCCCGCTTCAGACCCGGTGACGTGGGAAGAGATCATCCCCCACCGCGCCGAAGTTTCGCTCGAAGGCCTGGAAGGTTTTCGCGATCACCTCGTCATCGTGGAGCGCGAGAACGGCCTGAAGCAGTTCCGCATCGCGGATACCCGCCAGGGGTTTGAAACCCATATCGTCGAATTCGACGAACCCACTTTCACGATTTTCATCGACGATAACGAGGAATACGCAACTTCAACCCTTCGTTTCCTCTATAACTCGCTCGTCACGCCGCGCTCGATTTACGACTACGACATGTCAAAGCGCACGCGCGAGTTGAAGAAGGCGTATGCAGTGCTGGGCGGCTACAATCCGGCGCAATACGCATCCGAGCGCATCTTCGCCACCGCGCCGGATGGTGCGAAGGTGCCGATTTCCCTTGTCTATCGCCGCGACACGCCGCGCGACGGCTCGCGGCCTCTTTATTTGTATGGATACGGCTCATACGGCATCGTGACCGAGCCTTCGTTTTCTTCCGAGCGCCTCAGCCTGCTCGACCGTGGCTGGATCTTCGCCATGGCCCACATTCGCGGCTCCGGCGATCTCGGGCGCGGCTGGTACGAAGACGGCAAACTGCTGCACAAGAAAAATTCATTCACCGATTTCATCGCCTGCGCCGAGCGGCTGGTGGAAGGCAAATACACGTCGAAGGACCGGCTCGCGATTGCCGGCGGCAGCGCCGGCGGCTTGCTCATGGGCGCCGTCATGAACCTCCGCCCCGATCTCTTTCATCTGGTGGTGGCGCACGTGCCTTTCGTCGATGTGATCAATACGATGCTCGACGAAACGCTCCCCCTCACCGTCGCCGAATACGACGAATGGGGCAACCCGAACGAGAAACCGTATTTCGACTACATGCGTTCCTACGCGCCCTACGAGAACGTGCAGCGCGCGGACTATCCCAACGTGCTGGTCACGGCGGGCCTGAACGATCCGCGGGTGTCTTATTGGGAACCGGCGAAATGGGTCGCCAAACTGCGCGACCGGAAAACCGATTCGAACATGATCGTGCTCCGGACCAACATGGGAGCGGGCCACGGCGGCCCCTCCGGAAGATATGCGCGGTTGAAGGAGAAGGCGTTCGAATACGCCTTCCTGGTTATGCGCTCGCCACGGTGAACCTGCTGTGTCCCGTCTCCAAAAAACAATCGCGGCAGCCGCGGCGATTTCCCTCTACTTTTTTTGCCTCACTCATGCGGGCCTGAACGCCTGGTTCACCGTTGACGACCTGACGAATATTCAGTTTCTCCATGGAGCCCTGCAGCGTCCGTTCAGCCATCTCCTCATCCACTGCATCGTCGTGATGACCCCGGAATATCGTCCCTTCGGCGGCGTCGTTTACCGGGTACTGTACGCGTTATTCGGACTCAACGCACTGCCGTTTCGGCTATTTTGCTATGCGCTTTTGCTCCTGAACCTCCTCCTCGCCTCGGTATTCTTCTACCGGCTTTCACATTCCCGCGTCACGGCGGCCCTGGCGACGCTGATCATCTCCGTTCACACCTGTATGGGGGATCTCTACTTCAATACGGGCACTCTCTACGACATCCTGTGCTTCACCTTCGGGTTCTCCGCCCTGGTCCTGTACATCGGGGTCCGCGAACGCCGGACCCTGCTTCGCCTTCACGCCCGCATTGCTCTTTTCATTCTCTTTGGACTGGCGCTCGACAGCAAAGAGATGGCAATCACCTGGCCGCTCCTGATCCTGCTCTACGAATGCGTCTTTCATCGCGGCGAGGGCCTGTGGACCGCTCGCTTGAAACCGATCGCATTCATGGCCGCGCTGGCCTTTCTCTATTCGTTCGTAAAGACGCAGGTTCCGAACGAGATGAGCATCACCCCGCAATACATTCCAAAAATCTCGCCGGCCTACTCGTGGGAACAATTGACGCACTACTACTGGCTGCTGACCTGGAACCGCGCCACCAGCCCCACCGCGATCGCAGGATTGCTCGCGGGACTTTTTCTCGCCGCGATCGCGCTGCGCAACCGGCAGATGATCTTTGGCTTCCTGTTCGCGAATATCGCCCTTCTGCCCCTGCTGGTAATTCCCGGAAGGTCGGGATTTGTCTGGTACATCCCTTTCGCCGGATGGGCATTCTACGCGGGCAGCTTTTTCTCTCAGGTCCTCGATTGGCTCGCGCGGCGGATTCCCACCGTTAGCTTCCGCAACACTCTGCCCGCCCTTTGTTTCTCGGCTATCCTCGCGGTCCTTTTCCTCGGCCAGCGTGATGCGGCCCGGCACATGGGCGACTCCATATTGCCGCAGCAAAACTACCTGCGGTCTCTCCACGACGCCCTTGCTGCGAAACCTCCCCCCCCCGCGGAAGCCGAATTCTCATCGAGGACGATCCCCTCGGTCCGGTCGACTGGTCGCAGCTTTTTCTCATCCGCCTGACGTACCGCGATGCCACAATCTGGGTTGACCGCCCCAGCCAGATGGGTGCGGCATTCGACCCGAGAGATTTATCGATCTACAGCGCCATCGTACACGCGGCTGGTACGCCGGTCCGCGTCATTGCCGGCCATCCGGTCACGCACGAATCCGCTATTCCCATAACGGCCACACCTTCCAGCGTCAACCGGAGCAATGAGATTTCGCTGCAGGTGCCGGCCGCTAAAAGCGGGTGCAGTCTGGATGCCGAGTACCGGATGCCCCATGACGAACTCGCCCGGTCAGGCCTCTGGAAAAGCTGGTGCACAGTTGCCGCGGATGGGACGTGCGCCGCCAGAATCAATCAGGACGCGGAACGCGGAATCGTTCAGATTCAGCGAGTGAGACTTTGCGGCGGCGAATGGCGCCGAACGAACGTTTCGTTCGAGATTCTCCCCTGAAGGAAATCAGATGTTATGCGCTCGCCACTTCTCTGACCGCTATCCCGGCGCGTTCGAGAATCCCCTCAACCTGCGCCGTGTTCAGCCGCGTCGCGTCGTACTCCACCATCATCCTGCCCGACGGCTCGATCTTCACGCGCTCAATTCCGTAGATCGAATTGACGTGCGCAATCTGCTCCATCAGCGTCTCATCGAGCGCCCGGCCGGTCTGGAAAAATCTCTGGACTTTGGTCATACGGGGAAAACAAGATTATAGCGGGGTTATGTTCAGCGGCCCGTGCCCTGCCCCCAGCCCCGGCGCGGTTCGAATCGCCTCGTGGACAAACGCCTTCGCCCGCCTCGCCGCATCGGGCAGCGGATGACCGAGCGCCAGGCCCGCCGTGATTGCCGCGGAATAGACGCATCCGGTGCCATGAGTATGGCGCGATTCGATTCGAGGCGCACGCAGTTCCAGGAACTTCCCGGCGTGCCACAGAATGTCCACCGCGTCCCCGCCCTCCAGATGGCCGCCCTTCACCAGCACGGAAGCCGGCCCGAGATCCGCCACGCGTTTCGCCGCGTCCCGCATCTGTCCGGCATCGCGAACGTCGAGTCCCGTCAACTCCCGCACCTCATCCAGATTCGGCATCACCAGCGCGGCTTTCGGGAAGAGCAGCCGCACCAGCGCGGCGCGCGCATCCCGATCGATCAGCATTCCCCCATGCTTCCCCACCATCACCGGATCGATTACTAAAGGACAGCCGAAACTCCGCGACGCAACGGCTTCCACAATCGCGGCCGTCCCCAGCGCCCCGGTCTTGACCGCCCGCGGCGGGATGTCTTCGAGCACCGCATCCAGTTGCTCGCTCACCAGCGCCGCATCGAGCGCCTCCACGCGTGACGACCGCACGGTGTTCTGCACCGTGACCACCGTCACCACGCTGGTCCCATAAACCCCGAACGCCTGAAAGGTCTTCAGGTCGGCCTGCAGACCGGCGCCTCCGCTGGGATCGGAGCCGGCAATGGTGAGCGCGACAGGCGTCATTGGTTTCCTCCCAGCGTACCCCGAAGGCGCCAGCGCGGGATTTGCGTTATTTCGCGCAAAATCGCGCATTTTTTAAACACGAATAACTTTAGTCAAACCGCAAAAATATTTTGTCGATACGAAATTATGAACAAAATGTGGAATTCTTCGGCGGCTCTGATCCTCGGATCCCTCCTCGTGACCTCGGCTCTCGGCCAGGAAATCCACATGAAGACCCGGACGTTCTCCCCGGCCTCCACGGCCACGGTGGCGAACGCCCGCGGCAACCGCGTCAATCGCCACCAGATCGTGGCCTTCAACCATCCGGTGGGCGTGAACGACCTCGACGCTCTCAATCAGGCTGGCGTGCAGGTCACCGGCGTATTACCCGATAACGCGGTGGTGGTATCCGGCACGATGACCTCGCAGCCGGCGGGCGTGGTCTTCGTCGGCGCGATGGAATCGCGCGACAAGATCAGCCCGAAGGTGACCGCGAACCCAACGCTGAGCACGGTCGTTGTTGAGTTCCACTCCGATGTCGACGCCGCCGAACAGGCCGCCCTCGAATCCTCCCTCGGCATCGCCTTCCTCCGGCCCGCCGGTCTGCTTCCCCAGCACGTGCTGGTGCAGGCCGATAGCGACAAGATCGCGCTCCTCTCTCAGCAGGACGAAGTCGCCTACATCTTCCCCGCCGATCCCTCGATGCTCTCCGGCGGCAACGCTTATCCCTGCGCGGGCATGCTGACCACGGCCGGTTCGGTTGCCCAGTACGCCAACATCCTGCACGGATGGAGCCTCGATGCGGACGGCGCGGTGCACCTGAGCTACTACTTCGGCAGCCTGACCGCGAAGGTTCCGGCGGCCACCGTGCAGAGCGAAATCCTCCGGGCCTTCGCCACGTGGGCGAGCAAAATCAACGTCACCTTCCAGCCGGCGGCTTCGCCGAACCTGCCGCGCAGCATCTCGATCCTGTTCGCGAGCGGCGCGCATGGTGACGCTTATGCCTTCGATGGCCCCGGCGGCATGCTGGGCCACACTTTTTACCCCGCCCCCATCAACAGCGAACCGATCGCCGGCAACATGCACTTCGATGCCGATGAAGCCTGGGGCGTGGGCGCAGGCGTCGACATCTACACGGTGGCGCTGCACGAGATCGGTCACGCTCTCGGCCTCAGCCACTCGGACGATCCGAACGATGTGATGTATCCCTACTATCAGCCGGGCCGGTCGCTCTCCTCGAACGACATCGGCGCGGCTCTCGAACTCTACCAGGCCGCCGGCACTAAGCCCGCCACGGTAATCACGACGACCGCCGCGCCTTCCACCCCGGTTGCGACGCCCGCCGCGCCGGCCGCCCCCGCGGCCCCGGGCGCTCCGACCGCCGGCACCCCGTCCAGCACGGCGCTGGCTCTGGTGGTCAACGCTCCGGCTTCCACCACGAAGTCGGCCACCGTCGAGCTGACCGGCACGCTGACTGGCGGCAAGGGCAACGGAACGGTGCAGTGGCAGACCGACCACGGTTACAGCGGCGGCGCGACGCTGGCCGCCTCCGGTTCCTGGACGAGCGCGGACATCCCGCTCGTGACCGGCGCCAACACGATCACGGTGCTGGCTTACGACGCCGCCGATCAGGTCACCACGAAGACCGCGATCGTGACCCTGCAGCCCTCGAACGTGACCGCCACCACGCCGGTCACGATCTCGATCGCTTCCCCGGTGTCACCCGTGGTCACGGTGAAGAGTTCCACGATCACGGTGAGCGGCAAGGCTTCGGGCGGCGCCGGCATCACCTCCATCACCTGGCAGACCTCGAACGGCGCGACCGGCGCCGCCTGCGGCACCGACACATGGGTCGCCAGCGGCATCCCGGTTCCGCAGGGCAACACCACCGTGATGATCAAGGCCCACGACGCCAACGGCGCCAGCGCCTGGGTCGCAGTGGTTGCGGTTCGGCAGTAAGTTGTTCCTCCCTCCCCTGAAATTCCCGTTTT
>CAZPZE010000607.1:0-4104 GCA_964590625.1 uncultured Solibacteraceae bacterium | reverse complement strand
AGTTCGATGCCCGAATATCCGGCCTCACGCAGCACGCGGCACTGCTCCGCAAACGGACGCTTCTCAAACGCCTCGTTGCACATGGCATAGCGAAAGGAATCAGGCATTGGTTGTATTATGGCCGCGCGATCCACGCAGCCGCGGCGTCAATCACGGCATGGCTCCCGGCCGCGGGGGCTACCTGCACGTCGGGCGTGACGCCGTTCGCTTCCAGAACATGCCCGGCCACCGACGTGAAGCTCGCGGTGGGGTACTGGAAGCCATCGCCGTTCGGCAGCCGGATGATGTCGCTCGGCAACGCCGCGCCCATACTTCGCGTTCCGAAGATGCGGGCGCGCTTGAGGTCCTGCAGTCCCTGCGCCAGAATCTCCGTGGTGGATGCTGAACCGCCGTCGAGCAGAATGGCGAGCTTGCCTTTGTAAACCTCAGGACGCGGAAAGATGGTGAATTTCAGCGTGTTGTCGCGCATTTTCATGGTGCCGAGCTGCTGGCCGCTCTCGCCCACGAAGAAGCCGGCGATCCCCATTGCCATGATTCCGATGCCGCCTGGATTGTCGCGCAGATCGAGAATCACGCCCGGCGCGTTCGCGAATTCCTTCATGGCGGCTTCGAATTTGGGCATCACGGTGACGGGGTCCAGGAATTCGTTGAACCGGATGTAGCCGGCGCCGCTCGGGAGCATGCGCGATTCGAATACCAGCCGCGATTCCGGAAGATTGCCGAACTGCACGATCGAACCCTGGGAACCCGCGGCCGGGGCTTCCTTGTAGCGCTCATCCGAGACGATCGCGTAGTGCGAGATCCCCAGCTTGCCGATCATTTCCCGAATGATCGAGCGCACGTCGGCGTCCGACTTTGCGCCTTCGATGCGGGCGCGATAGGAATCGTGAATCGCCTGCCAGTCGAGTCCGTGGAACTGCGGATCGGGGTTATGGTCGCGAACGGTGCTCCACACAAGCTCAAATGAGGAAAGCTCGGTCTCGCGCTCCTTCGGGGTCATTTCGGCGGAGGCGGAAATCGTGAACAGCAGCACGAGGCTGAGGGAAAGTCGGAATGGCGGGGTTTGGAACACTTTTTGCGATACTAAAGCCATTATGGCTGACCTCACCTGGGATCAGATCGACGACATCGCCTATGAACTCTATGAACTGCAGCCCGATGTGGACCCGCTGACGGTGCGCTTCACCGATCTGCACAAGTGGATCACCGAGCTTCCCGATTTCGCGGACGATCCGGCAAAATCAACCGAGGGCAAGCTGGAAGCGATTCAGATGGCGTGGCTCGAAGAGTACAAGGACAACCATTAGCCATGCTGGCGCGGCGCGAATTCCTCTGCGCCGCCGCCGGAGCGCCGCTCGCGCTGCGGGCCAGCTCCGAACGCCGGAATTGTATTCTGATCGTGCTCAATGGCGCGGCTTCGCAGCTTGATACGTGGGATCCGAAGCCGGACGCACCGAGTGAAATTCGGGGGCCGTTCCGTGCGATCCGGACGAACGTGCCGGGCGTTCAGATCTCGGAACTTTTCCCCCGCATGGCGAAGTGCGCAGATCGATATGCGCTGATTCGCTCCGTCTACAGCGAGGCCGGCCCCGAGAGCCATGAACGCGCAATGCAGCCAATCGATGAGGCAACCAGCGGATTCATGATGCTCTCGGGAATCGACAAACTCGGCAGAGCCCGCGAACTCATCGAATCCGGCACGCGTCGCATCCGTGTCGACATGTATGACACAATCTTCCACCAGCCAACATGGGACAGCCACGGCGTGCGTCCGTTCAGCACAATCGGCGATTACGCGGAGACCGTCGCGCCCGCATTCGATCTGGCTTTCACAAAATTATTGGAAGATCTGCGCCGGGGCGGGCTGACGGAATCCACGCTCGTCATCGCGCTCAGCGAATTCGGACGCAGCCCAAAGATCAATCCGATGGGAGGGCGCGACCACTGGCCGCGCTGCCAGACGGCACTGCTTGCCGGACGAGGAATTTCGGGCGGTCAGATCATCGGCAGTTCCGATGCAACCGGCTCGGAGCCAAAAGAAAACCCGATCGAAATCAGATCGCTTCTGACCGCCCTTTTGTCTGCTTAACTACTTCGCCGCCGCGTACCGCTTCTCGACTTCCGCCCAATTCACGACGTTCCAGAACGCCCCAATATATTCCGGCCGGCGATTCTGATACTTCAGGTAATAGGCGTGCTCCCACACATCGAGGCCCATCACCACCGATTTGCCTTCCGAGATCGGCGTATCCTGATTCGGCGTCGACGAGATTTCGAGCTTGCCGTTCGAACGCGTCAGCCACGCCCAGCCCGATCCAAAGCGTCCCGCGGCTGCGGCGTTGAACTTTTCCTTGAACGAATCGAAGCTGCCGAAAGTCGAATTGATATCGGCCAGCAGCGCGCCGGAGGGGCTTCCGCTGCCCTTGCCCAGAATCGTCCAGAACATCGAGTGATTCCAGTGGCCGCCGCCGTTGTTCCGCACCGCGGTGCGAATGCTCTCGGGCACAACAGCCAGATTGTGCGCCAGCAGTTCCTCCAGCGTCTTGTTCGCCAGTTCCGGCGCCGATTCGAGCGCCTTGTTCAGGTTCGTCACGTAGGCGTTGTGATGCTTGCCGTGATGGATCTCCATCGTCATTTTGTCGATGTAAGGCTCCAGTGCGTCAGGTGCGTAGGGAAGTGCGGGAAGCGTAAAAGCCATGGTTCTCTCCTTAAGAATTCTCGAAGGCGTGCGCCAGCCGGAACATCTTCTGTTCCTCAAAATGGTTGCACAAAATCTGCAGTCCCACCGGCAGCCCCTCGCTCGTTGTGCCGCACGGCACGCTCATGCAGGGGATTCCGGCCAGGCTGCCGGTAATCGTGTAGATGTCGGACAAATACATCGCTACGGGATCATTTACTTTCTCGCCGATGCGGAACGCCGGAAACGGCGAAACCGGGGCGATCACGGCGTCGACCTGCTGAAACGCGTTTGTAAAATCGCGCGCAATCAGCGAGCGCACCTTCTGCGCCTTCAGGTAATACGCGTCGTAATAGCCGTGACTCAGCACGTAGGTACCCAACATGATACGGCGCTTCACTTCCGGTCCGAAGCCTTCGCCACGTGTGTTCCGGTACATCGCGGTCAACTTGTTTTCATCGGCGCCGCCCGACTCCGCACTGCGGAAACCGTAGCGAACGCCGTCGTAACGCTCCAGATTCGCGCTTGCTTCGGCCGTGCAGATCACGTAATACGCGGCGATCGCGTAGTCCGTAGCCGGCAGGCTGATCTCGCGCACGTCGCATCCCATGCCGCGCAGTTTGTTCGCGGCTTCCTGGATGCGGTCCGCCGTGTCGCCGGTCGCGTGCGCCATGTATTCCACCGGCAGCCCGATCTTCATGCCGCGCACGTCGCCGTTCATACCGGCCGTGTAGCTCGGCACCGGCACGCCGGCTGAAGTCGCATCCATCGGATCGCGGCCCGCAATCGTTCCGAGCAGCGTGGCGGAATCCCGCACATTTCGTGCAAACGGTCCGATGTGATCGAGTGAACTGGCGAATGCGACCAGACCGTAGCGCGAAACGCGCCCATACGTCGGCGTCACGCCCACCACGCCACAGAACGACGCCGGCTGTCGAATCGATCCGCCGGTATCGGAACCCAGCGACGCCACCGCTGTTCCCTGCGCTACCACCGCCGCCGAACCGCCGCTCGATCCGCCCGGCACCCGATTGAGCGCAACCGGATTCCGCACCGGCCCGAACGCGCTGTTCTCATTCGATGAGCCCATCGCGAACTCATCGCAATTCGTCTTGCCGATCAGAACGCCGCCCGCCGCTTCAATCCGCTCCACCGCAGTCGCGTCATAAGGCGGGATGTAGTTGCTGAGGATCTTCGAAGCGCACGTGGTGCGGACGCCTTTCGTCACAATCACGTCCTTCACCGCGACCGGTACACCCGCCAGCGCACCGGGATCCTCACCCGCGGCCAGCTTGCGATCGACTTCGGCAGCCGCGGCGAGCGCGCGCTCAGCACTGAATATCAGATACGCGTTGGTCTTCGGATTCTCGCGTTCCGCGAATTCCAGCGCTTCGCGAGCGATCTCGGTCGCGCTGAACTTCTTCGCG
>CAZPZE010000606.1:0-8103 GCA_964590625.1 uncultured Solibacteraceae bacterium | reverse complement strand
GCCGTGAGCTGATCCTGCCGCAACTGGAGCTGATCGATACCGTAATCGGCCTGCGCCTGCCGGTTCCCGAGCGGCACGCTCGCATACGCTCCGATGTTCTCGGTCGGGAAATTGCGCGCAAAGATCTGCCGCAGCGCTGTTCCCGTACCGCCCACCAGAAACGGATCCGGCGGCACACCTTTTACCGGATGCGGCGCGCCAGCCAGGCCCGAATTCGTCACGGTTCCGAATGCCTGCGCGGTGGGCAGCAAACCATTCCGAGTACCGATGTCCGAGATCTCCGAATTCTTCAGATTCAGTTCGTTCGATTTGAGATCGCTGCGATTCGCGAAAGCTTTCGCCACCAGCGCCTTGATGTCGAATGACTCTTCGGTCTCCGGAATCGTGACCGTCCCGGTCGGAACAATCGACACGCCTTCGAGCACCGGATCCGCGGCGCCCACGCGGCTGATCAGATTCTTCAGCTGCAGCTCATCCTGCGCCAGCGCTGTCTTCGAATTCACCAGCGCCAGCTGGCTCTGCGCAAGCTGATTCTTCGCGGAGATCAGATCGAACGGCGCCAGATCGCCCAGATCCACGCGCTTCTGATTGTCGTCGAGAAAACGCTGCGCGGTGTTGAGCGCATCCTGTTTCGCCGTCACGTCTTCGTAGTCGTCTGAAAGCGTCCAATAGGCATTCAGAACGGTGGCAATCGTGCGTTCCACCGTCGTCCGGAACGCCAGATCGGACATCGCCAGATTGTTCCGCGCCACCACGATATTGCGTTCATTCACGGCAATCCCGAATCCGCGAAGCAGACTCTGCTGGAACGAAACGGAAACCGACTGCGCGACCGACGGATTCAGCAAATTCGTCGGCGCGTTCTCTTTCAGATAGCTGTCACGGAAACTCACCGTGACACCGCCGCCGGTGAGGAAACCCTGCTGATAACTCCCCAGGTGGTTGCGCGTCGCATCGACCAGCGCCGAAGTCTGGCTCTGCACCGGATTCGGCTGCGGGGTCGTGCGATGCGAGAACGTGGTCGCTTCCTGGAATGAAGGATCAAGCGTCTGCACCACCGGTCCCACCTGCGAAATCGTGGCATTCCCGGCGTTACCGCCGCCGCCACCGCCACCGCCGCCGCCCACGCCCGCGGCCGCCTGGCTGCCCTGCACGCCCTGGCCGCTCGCCACCGATCCTGCCTGCGAAGATCCGCTCGGCACGCCCGGCAGCGCGCCGCCCGCTTCCGATCGCTCGAGATTCCACTCGAGCATCAGCGGCTGATAGCGCGCCACTTCAATATCGATATTGTTTTCGAGCGCCAGCGCCACCGCGTCGTGCGGTGAAAGATAGAGCTTGCCGGCGCGAATCAGGCTCGCAAGGCGCGGTGAGTTACCGAGCCGCACCGGCGGAACCGTCGCCTCCATGTACGGCCGTTTATAAAGCGGTGCCTCAGGGCGCACCGGTGCGATGCCGGCCTGCTGCGCGCAGACCAGCTGCGCAAAACATCCGGTCAGCGCCGCGGCTTCGCGAAACTTCCTCAAGGACGCACCGCCTGCGCCGGGGGATTCGCGGGAATCGGCGTGGGCGGCGTGGAAACCTTGCCGCTCAATGCTTCGGCGACCGAGATATTGTTCACGTCCATCGTGACGCCGAGGGCCTGATCGAATGCGATGCGCGCGTGGGTATAATTCGCCATCGCCTGCACTTCGTTGCTCTCCGCGGTCGCGAGATCACGCTGATCCTGCACCACCTGATACGGCGTGGAAGCTCCGAGTTCGTATTTCTTCTGATCGCCTTCAAAAGTCTGCTGCGAAAGCACTCGCGCTTCCTTCGCGGCAGTGTAACGGGCACGCGCCTGCTGCAGGCCGATCACGGCGTTCTGAACGTCTACCCGCACCTGGTTCATCTGCTTGCGCAGTGCGAGCTCGTTCTGGCGGATCTCGAGCTGGCTCGTCACGTAGTCCGATTGCGCCGCGCGATTGCGCAGCGGAATGTTCAGCGAAACACCGGCCGAGTAATTCGGGAAATTGCGGCGCAGCAACTGAGCCAGCAGATTGCCGTAGCCTCCGTCAAAATAATCGACTCCCGGAATTCCCACCGATGCCGGTGAGGCATCGCCGCTCAGCGCATTGTTGGTCAGTTCCGCGAAAACCTGCAGCGAAGGCTTGAGCGAGCTCTTCACGCCCGCCAGATTGATGCGGTTGCTGTCCAGGTTGATGCGCGCCTGCTCCAGCTCCACGCGGTTCTGCATCGCCGTGTTGACCAGTTCCGCCACCGTGCGCATATCGTCCTGCGCGGGAACCGAAATCGTATCGAGCGGAACGATGTGAACGTCCGCCAGATCGGCGCTCGCAATGCCGGAACGGCTGAGCGCGTTCTTCAGAACCGTTTCCTGCTGCATGAGGTTGGTTTGGGCGATGAGCAGATCCTGCCGCGCGGAGTAAAGCTGCGACTGCGCGCGCGTGACTTCGATCTCCGCCAGCGTGCCGATCCGTACCTGCTCCTGATTGTCCTTCAGCAGCTGCTCGGCGGTTCTCACAGCCTCCTGACGCGCGTTCACTTCCTCGTTAAAGCTCACCAGATCCCAGTAGAGATTGAGAACCGCCGACACGGTGGTGATCACCTGCTGCTTGAATTGCAGGTCGGTGACTTTGAGGTTGTTCTTCTGCACCCGGATATTGCGCGTATTCACCGAAACTCCGAATCCGTTCAGCAGGTTCTGCGTCACGGTCAGGTCCGCCGCGCCGTTCGTATACGGATTCAGCGTGAAGTTGTTGCTGTTGACGTGAATTCGCGTGCTCGAATAAGAAACCTGTGTGTTCATCCCGAACGCGAAATTCTGCGAATACGCCGCCTGAAACGAACGCGTGCCGGTGACGAGCGCGGTCGTGCCGGTGAGAAACGTATTGCTCTGTGGCGAGGTGTTGTGCGCGAAGTTGACGAAGCCCGAAATCGTTGGATCGAACGACGGTATCTGCGTGCCGAGCTGCGTCACAATGCCGCCGCCCGAGCTGACGCCCGCGCCGCCCGCCGAAGTGGGCGCGCCGTTGGTATTAATATTGACGCCCGTGAGGCTGACGCTGGTCGGCCCCGCCGCGACTCCAGTGCCGACGCTGCGAAGCGCGCCGCCGCCCTCCGCGCGCCGAAGCACTTCGCGCGCGAGCAGCGGACCATAGCGCTGCACTTCGATATCGATATTGTTTTCGAGCGCCAGCGCGACCACATCGTGCGCAGTGAGATAAAGGTTGCCCGCTTTGAGCAGCGCGCTCAACCGGGACGTGTTCGCCAGGTTGACCGGAGGCACGGAACGCGCCTGATAATCGTGCGTCAGCCAGCTGAAGCGGCCCTTCGCGGGTTCATCCACACGGATGGCAGTCTGAGCATGAACAAGGCTGCAGCAGAGGATGGGAGCCAGGAGCGACACCCATCTCCTGCTAACGCGTAAATTCTTCATCTAATTAGTACCTAACGGTTCGTCCGGGCTTTCGGTTCGCAAAAAGTTGCCCGAAGACGAGGCGGCGGTCAACCCCGGCAATCCTTTATTATGTTCCACACGCTCTTTTTAAGCGTGAGAGCTGGCGGCAGCTTCTTCCGCGGAGATGACTCGTCCATCGAGGAGATGAATCGCACGATGCGCATGCGCCGCGTAGCGTGCGTCGTGGGTAACTACACAGATAGTAGAACCAGAGCGATTGAGCTCGCTGAGAAGCTCCATTACGGCTTCGCCGTTCTGTGAATCCAGGTTTCCGGTGGGCTCGTCGGCGAGGAGAATGGAGGGATCGCCGGCGAGTGCGCGGGCTACCGCGACTCGCTGCTGCTGACCGCCCGAGAGCTGCGCCGGATAATGCTTCATCCGATGTGACATGCCGACGCGTTCGAGCGCTTCCTGCGCGCGCTTCTTCCGTTCGGACCCGGGCATGCCGCGGTAGGTGAGCGGGAGTTCCACGTTCTCATAGACCGTAAGATCGCCGATGAGATTGAACGCCTGGAAGATGAATCCGATTTCGCGATTGCGAATGCGGGCGCGCTCGCTCATCTTGAGATCCTGCACCGGGCCGCCTTTCAGGTAGTAGGTTCCTTCCGAAGGCGTGTCGAGAAGACCGAGGATCGCGAGCAATGTCGATTTGCCGCAGCCCGAAGGACCGGAGATCGACACGTATTCGCCGCGGTCGATGGTCAGCTCGACGCCGGAGAGAGCGTGCGTCTCCACCTCATCGGTCACGAATACCCGGCTCACGCCTTTGAGTTGAATCAGACTTTCAGACATGGAGAATCAGTTTTCCTTTCAATTGAGACGAATCCTGGAATATTGGTCCTGCGCCGACATGTCGGAGAGGATGACCTTGTCGCCTTCCTTCAGGCCATCCAGAATCTCGATGGAACTCACGGAGGCGCGGCCGAATTTCACATTGACCCGCGTGGCTTCTTTGCCGTCGGGATCGTAGCGGAAGAGCGTGGAAGTGGTGTTGGGCTGTGATGACGCCGGCCGGTTCACAAACAACACGTTCGCAAGGCGCTCGATTTCGATGTTGCCGTCGACGGTCAGGTCGGGGACGGCGCCGGCGGGCAGCGGACCATCGAGTTTGCAATCGACCGTGCGGGTGCCATTGACGATCGAGGCATCGATGCGCGTCACGTGGCCGGGCACAATGCCGTTGCGGGTATCGATCTGCGCTTTCTGGCCGATCAGGATATCTTTGGCCTGCGTTTCCGCGATCTGCAGCCGCGCCATCAGCTTCCATGGCTGCGCGACCTTGGCGAGAATGTCACCGGGCTTGACGCGCTGCCCCACCTGCAGAGTCATTTCCTGCATGCGGCCCTCGATGCCGGCGCGGATGGTGAGCTCATCCACCTGCTTCTTCCTGAGCTGGTACGTGGCGCGCAGCTTTTCGATCTGAACTTTAGCGGCGTCCAGCTGTGCTTCGACGGACTGGTTCATGATGTCGAGCTTTTTCTTCTCCATCTCGTACTTGTCTTTCGTCTGCTGGTATTTCGCTTCGGCGAGATCCATGTCGTAGCGGGGTTCGAGATGCGCGGCGAAGAGTTCCTCTTCCTTCACCCTGGCGAGATCGTTCTGCTTTACATCGCCCTGCGCCACGGCGACCACGGACTGCTGATCGAATGTCTGGCTCTGCAGCCGAACCTTGAGATCGGCGTAGTTGGCTTCGGCCTGTTTCGTCTGCCATTCGTAATCGACCGCGTCGGCCTCCATCTGCGGATTGGAGAGGACGAGGAGGATCGTATCCGGCTTTACTTCATCGCCCGATTGTGCGCGGATACTGCTGACCTGCGAGTCGAACGCCGCCTGAATCCAGAGAATGTCTTCGGGCACCAGCGTGCCGGTGCCGCGGACATCGCGCACCATCGGTCCGCGCTGCACGGTCCCGGGGTATAGCGTCGCAGCTTCGACGGAAGGCGCGGCGGGCTTCATCTGATTGATGCGCCAGGCGGCCGCGACCGCGACCGACACGAACAGCATGAGATAGACGACACGCCGGATGATTTTCTTTTTCGCGACGCCGGTTCGTTTAATATCCATAAAACTGCTCTCAACTCTCTCGGGTCTGCGGATTCAGAACGCCCGCGATTGCGGTCACAAGCTGTTGCCACTTCGATTGCTCGGCCACCACCTGTTTCCGCCCTGCCGCGGTCAGCCGATAGAAGCGCGCGCGCTGGTTCGATTCGGTCTGTTTCCATTCCGAGCTCACGAGGCCCTGCCGCTCGAGGCGATGGAGCGCGGGATAGAGGGAGCCGGTTTCGACGAGCAGGTGGTCGCCGGAATTGGCGCGGATCGCGAGGCTGATCGCGTAGCCGTGCTGCGGGCCCCACTGAAGCGTGGTCAGTACCAGGAGATCGAGCGTCCCCTGCAGGATTTCGGCGCGGCTGGAGGTGGATTTTCTGGGCGGCATAATAGGCTGTAGATATCCTACAGCATCGGGATGTAGGCTGTCTACTCCCACCGCAGCGCCTCCATCGGCTGAATGCGAACGGCGCGCCTGCCCGGCCCGAATCCGGCGAGTCCCGCGACCATCGCGATGAGAACTGCGGCGCCCGCAATCGTCGCGATGTCCCTTCCGTGAACGCCGTGCAGCTGGCTTTCGACAAGCTTGCCGAGCATCCACGCGCCCGGCACACCGCTTGCGATGCCCGCGGCCGCCAGCACAAGGATTTCCGTCATCAGCATCCACACCACGCTTCCGCCCTTCGCGCCGAGCGTCATGCGGATTTTGCCGATGAGCCCGCGGTCGCCGGCGAATTGCGCCTGCCAGAATCCGTAGCTCGGAACGACGTAAGGATTCGCACCCTGGACCTGATCGTCATTCGCGGTGAAGACGGGGCCGAGTGCCGCGCCCACGCCCAGGACCGGGAAGTAGTTGCCCGAGACGAGCTCCGCCGACGCGTGCTCGGTACGGCCATCGGCCGCGAAGCTCAGTTCCGTCTGCCAGCGGCAGAACGACCCGCTGAATACCTGGTTCTTATCGCGAATATCCGTATACATGAGATACGAGAACGAATCGCGGCCGGTGTTGTTGCCGTAATTCGCGCCTTTCGGTGAAAGCAGAACCAGTTGCCGCGGATCGCGAACCGGGAGAAGGCGCAGGAGAAGCTGATCGGTCAGCGTGAAGATTGCTGTGTTGGCGGCGATCCCGAGGGTCAGCGAGACCAGCGCCACCGTGCAGAACGCCGGGGATTTGAGAAGCGTCCGCACGGCATATTTCAGATCTCCCACAAGATCCGTCATGTTCTCCAGAACTTTTGAACGCCTGAATGGTTACAGCGTTAGCAGCCGATTTTCGCGGCCGCACGGGTTGACATCTTACCCGAACGCGGCGCATACTTGGGTCAAATGTCGACCCAAGGTGAACGCGAGCGCCTCGAACTGCTGCAGGGTACGCTCGATCTGCTGATTCTTCGCAAGCTGGTGATGGGACCGCAGCACGGCCAGGGCATTGCGCGCGCCATCGAGGAAGCCTCCGGTGACGAGCTGCTGGTCGAGCACGGCGCGCTTTATCCGGCGCTGCAGAGGCTGGAAGCCCGCGGATGGATTTCCGCGAAATGGGGTGTTTCGGACAACAACCGCAAAGCGCGGTTCTACACACTGACAAAGCCCGGCCGCGAGCAGCTTGTCCGTGAGACCACGAAGTG
Organism: uncultured Solibacteraceae bacterium; assembly: GCA_964590625.1. Lineage (GTDB taxonomy): Bacteria > Acidobacteriota > Terriglobia > Bryobacterales > Bryobacteraceae > BOG-234. The sequence goes on along the minus strand of CAZPZE010000606.1, from coordinate 975 downwards.
GCAGAGGTTCGCGACGGCGATCGCGAGGGTGCTGGAGGGATGATGCCATGTTCTTCGATAGAGAAAGAACCCAGGACAATTTCAGCGACGAAATCCGCTCTCATCTGGAACTCGAGATCGCGCAGTTGCAGCGAGAGGGACTGAGCGAGCGGGACGCCCGTGCCCGCGCGATGCTCCGGTTCGGCAACGTCACGCGCCTTCAGGAGCGCTTCTATGAATCCAGCCGATGGCACTGGGCCGACCTGATGCTGAAAAGCATTCGTTTCGGATTCCGCATGATGCTCCGCACTCCGGCGTCGTCGGCTGTCGCCGTCCTCGTGCTGGCACTTGGAATCGGAGCCAACACGGCGATCTTCACCCTGATCAATGCGGTGATGCTGAGAGCCCTTCCCGTGCAACATCCCGAAGAGCTGGTGCTCTTCGGGGACGCTCACGATTCGGGAAGCGTCACGGCGCTGCCAAACGGGAGCTGGGATCTGTTTTCGTACCATACTTACCGCGATATTCGGAATCGCAGCAGTGTGTTTTCGAATGTCACGGCCCTCGACAGCATCATCTTCGATACGCACGGCCGCATTGCCGGCCGCGAACCAGACAAGATCAGCGTTCAGCTGGTCTCGGGGACGTTCTTCGACACACTGGGAGTGCGAAGTGTACTTGGACGCGCGCTCAGCGCTTACGACGATGTAACTCCCGGCGGTCATCCGGTTGCCGTAGCAAGCTTTTCGTGGTGGCAGAAGAATTTCGGTCGCGTGAACCCAACCGGCACAATGGTCAGCATCATCGGAACACCGTACCGGATCGTGGGCGTTACGCCACCGGAGTTTTTCGGCGTGATCGTGGGGCGTTCGCCCGATCTCTGGATTCCGCTTGCGATGGAGAGGGAGATTTCGCCCAGCTGGAATGGACTGGACGAGGATCTGTTTCACTCGCTCTATCTGATCGGGCGCCGAAAGCCTGGCATCAGCATGGAAC
>CAZPZE010000605.1:0-9108 GCA_964590625.1 uncultured Solibacteraceae bacterium | reverse complement strand
CATCATCTGGATGAGTTCCCGCTGGGGCGGCGCCTTCACACCGCTGCTGATCGCGTTGTTGTTTCAATACATGGACTGGCGCCTCGCGTTCACGTTCTTCGGCTGTCTCGGCCTCGTGTGGACCGTCGCCTTCGCCGCGTGGTACAAGGACAATCCGCGCGACAACAGGAACGTGAATGCGGGCGAACTCGAGCTGCTGAGCAACAATCCGAAGCCCGCGCCGCATGGCTTCCCGTGGCGCGATCTGCTTGCCTCCAAAACCGTGGTTCTGCTTTGCGTGCAGTATTTCGCGGTCAGTTTCACGTGGTACTTCCTGATCACCTGGGCGCCCACGTTTGTGGATGAGCGCTTCCACCTCGACGTGACGCAGAGTACGATCCTCAAAACGCTGCCTCTGCTCGCGGGCGGCCTCGGCTCCATCACCTGCGGAATGATGGCGAAACCGCTCGCACGCTGGACCGGCAGCGTTCTCACGGCCCGCCGGGTAGCGGCCTGCACGGGCTTCGCGGGCGCTTCGGCGTGCCTGGTGCTGGCGACTCTGCTGCACGAGCCGTTTCTCGTGGTGGGCGCAATCGCGATGTCCAGCTTCTGCAATGACCTGGTGATGCCCGCCGCCTGGGGGGCCGTGATGGACATTTCGGGCAGCTACTCCGGAACCGTCGCGGGCTCCATGAATATGGTTGGCAATCTGGGCGGAGCGCTCTACGGCACGGTCTCCGGTCTCGTGCTGCAGTACTCGCACCGCAACTGGGATTACGTGCTCTACATGGGCGCGGCTGTCTATCTGATCGGCTTCTTCATCTGGACGCAGCTCGATCCCGTAACGCCGATCGAATGGCGCTCGTACGCGGCGGCATCACCCGACGCACAGCAGATCACCGAGCTCTGAGCTCAGCGAAAATCGATGTGAATTTTGCTCGTCGGCGAGGTATAGACGAGATTCAGATCGCGGTGTCCCTTTTTCGAAATTGGGAAGAAGAGCAGACCGGTCACAGGGGCCGGCGTCCTCCCGGACTGCAGCAATTTCACCTGCAGGGCCCTGATTTTCGCGGTATCGACCTGAGTAGACTGATTCGCGACGGTCACCCCGGAGTTGCCCATGTTGGTCGGATCGATGCCGATCGTTTCCATCGTCCGGTGCAGCACCAGTCCGCCGCCTGCGCCGTAAACCTGGGATGCCGTCAGCGGGCCGCTGCTGTCGCTGTTGGAATTCACGCGCAGCAGAAAATCGTCCGGCTGCACCATCAGCATTTTTCCGCCGAGGGGTGTGATCGTCACCCGAATCACCGTGAAAGCCTGATCGAAATCAGAACCTGTCGCATCTTTGGTCGCGGCCGGATCGAGTAAGGTCGCCGCGATCTCCACGCTGGCGTCAGAACCCTTGCCCGAAGGCGGATTCTTCGCCGCCAGCAGGCCCGCGAAGGCCAGAATCAACGCCAATCGCTTCATGCCTGAATTATACGGCGCGCCGCCGGGGCTTATGTCCGCGGGGGAAACGCTTCACTGCGAATGATGCCTTCGCCTTCGCGAATCGTAATCAGCTTGTCCACCGGAGCCGCCTCGAATTTCTCGACCCCGCCGTTCGGCCAGCGGACTTCCAGATCGACCTTGTCGAAATCGCCCAGCCCGAAGTGCAGCCGCGAATCGTTGACGGAAAAATAACTCGACTGCGCATGCACTTCCTGCGCCTGCCTTTTGCCGCCGTAACTCGCGGTAACGCGCGCGCCGATGGCGCTGCGGTTCGACTTCACGCCGATCAGCTTCACTTTGATCCAGTGCCGCGGCTTTTCCAGCTTCCGGATATCGTTGCGGAGCAGTGACGGCGGCTCATTCATGTTCATGATGAGTACGTCCATATCGCCGTCGTTATCGAAATCGCCGAACGCGCAGCCGCGACTCGAATGATATTCGTAGATGCCCGGCCCCGCCCCTTCCATCATTTCCTCGAATTTGCCGTTGCTGAGGTTGCGGAAGATCACGCGCGGACCTCTATCCGCCAGCGCCGGGACCTGCTTCTGAATCCCGGGATAGGGGCTGCCTGTCACGAAAAACAGATCCGGCCAGCCGTCATTATCCAGATCGACAATTCCCGCGCCCCAGCTCACGTAACGCGTTTCAACGCCGAGGCCCGCGTGCAGCGTCGTGACTTCGAAATTGCCGGTGCCGTCGTTGCGGTAGAGCTCGTTCGTGTCCTCCGCAAAATGCGTCTTGAACAAATCCAGACTGCCATCGAGATTGTAGTCGCCGACCGACACGCCCATGCCCGCCTGCACCTGCCCGTTCTCGGCGAGCGAAATGCCGCGCTCGAGGGCGTCGTCATGGAACGTGCCGTTGTGCCGGTTGTGGAAGTAGAAGCTGGGCGTGGAATCGCAGGCCACGAAAATATCAGGCCAGCCGTCATTGTCCAGATCGGTGGCGATTGCGCTCATGGCGAAGCTGTTCCGGCCTTCGAGGATGCCGAACGCTTCCGCCGTCACGTCGCGGAACGTGCCGTCGCCGTTGTTCCGGTAGATGTACTGGCGCGGCGTCGTGAGCCCGCGGGGGCCGCAGAAGACCGGATGCGTTTTATACGTGCAGCCGCGGTTGGCGCCCGGCCGCCCCACCTTGTTCACGGCGAAATCGACGTAGCTGCCGACGAACAGATCGAGATTGCCATCCCGGTCGTAATCGATAAACGTGCAGCCGGAACCCCACCGGACGCCGTCATGCAGCAAACCGGCGGCCTTGGTGACATCCGTGAATGTGCCGTCGCCGTTGTTCCGGTAAAGGACGTTCTGGCCGTAATACGTGATGAAAATATCCTCGTGACCGTCGTTGTTGTAATCGCCGATCGTGATCCCCTGCGCCCACCCCTGGCGGACGAGCCCGGCTTTCTCCGTCACGTCGGTGAACGTGCCGTCGCGATTGTTCTTGTACAGGCGGTTCGTCGTATCGGTCGGAACGGTCGACGTATCGAGCCGGCTGCCGTTGAGCACGAGGATATCGAGCCAGCCGTCGTTATCGTAATCGAAGAACGCCACGCCGCAGCCGGTGGCTTCGAGGATGTAGTCGGCGCGGTCCGTGGGTCCGAAAATGACCGGATGCGTCAGACCGGCCTTCGCGGCGACGTCGGTAAACTGCGCGATCCAGGGCAGCCCGGAGGGCTTCGGACGTGACTCCGACTGCACGCCGCGCGACGCCGAGCCCGATTCCGGCTGCATCTGGGCGAACAGGGAGCCGCCCATCGCTGCCAGCATCACGCGCCTTGAGAACTTCCGCATACCCACAAAAAGGTTAGCTCACGAAAATCGCCGCCCGTGATTTCATCGAAAGAAAACATAACGGGCCGTCTGTGTCGTGTCAGAATCGGGAAGAATGAAGACGATTGAGCTCGTGTTCTTCGATGCGGGCGGGGGACATCGCAGCGCGGCCAATGCGCTCTGCGAAGTCGTCCGGCGCGAGCAGCGCCCCTGGGACATGCGGATGATGAATCTGCAGGAGTTGCTCGACGATATCGACATCTTCCGCAAGATCACCGGGCTACGGTTACAGGACATCTATAACCTGATGCTGGGGCGCGGCTGGACACTCGGCTCGAAGGAACTGCTGGTCCCGATGCACGCCATCATCCGGATGTTTCATTCGCAACAGGTGAAGCGGATCTCGCGTTACTGGCGAGAGAACGCGGGCCGCGCGAAGCCGGACATGGTGGTTTCAGTTGTCCCGAACTTCAACCGTGCGCTTTTTCAGGCTGTGCAGCGGGCGCTGCCCGAAGTTCCGTTCGTCACCATCCTGACCGACATGGCGGACTACCCGCCGAGCTTCTGGCTGGAGCGGCAGGGGCCGCAATACGTCATCTGCGGGACGGAACGGGCTCGCGAGCAGGCGCTCGAATTCGGCCATGCGCCCGAGCGGGTATTCCTCGTTTCCGGGATGATTCTGAATCCGCGCTATTACGAAATTCCACCAGTCGACAAGGCCGCGGCTCGCACCGCGCTCGGGCTCGACCCCCATCTTCCGACTGCGCTGATGATGTTCGGCGGCGCGGGCTCGGCGAAGATGCTTGAGATCGCGAAGCGGCTGAATGAGAGCGAGCTTTCGCTGCAGGTGATCGCGATCTGCGGGCGCAATCAGAAGCTCGAAACCGCGCTGCGCGGGCTCGGCGGACGGCTGCGGATTCACGTGGAGGGCTTCACGAACGAAGTGCCGCGCCTCATGCAGCTGGCCGATTTCTTCATCGGCAAGCCCGGCCCCGGCAGCATCAGCGAAGCGGTGGCGATGGGACTGCCGGTGATTGTCGAGACAAACGCCTGGACACTGCCGCAGGAGCGGTTTAATGCGGTGTGGGTGGAGGAAAAAGGCGTTGGAATCGCGCTGCGGAATTTCTCGAAAGAGATCGCAGGTGCCGTCCGGCGGATGCTCGATCCAATCCAGCACGCCGTGTTCGCAGAGCATGTGTCGAAGATGAAGAATCGGGCAGTATTCGAGATTCCGGAGATTCTGGGGCAGATACTGGAACGCGGCCGTTGATTGCAGGCTGCCGCGTTGCCCCAGACCGCCCCGCCGCGGGCGATAAACTGAGCCTTACCCATGCCCGCGGAGTGGATCGAGCGCGTTTCCGAGCAATTTCACCAGGTCATCATCGGCCAGCAGCATCTGCTGCGGCGGCTGATTCAGGCTCTGATCGCCGGCGGCCATGTGCTGCTCGAAGGTGTGCCGGGCATCGGCAAAACGCAGTCGATCGTCACCCTTTCGAAATGCCTCGACGCCTCATTTCGCCGCCTGCAATTTACACCCGATCTTCTTCCATCTGACATCACCGGCACGCTGATTTACGAAGCGGCGTCCGGCCGATTTACCACTCGAAAAGGACCGATATTCGCGAATATTGTCCTCGCAGACGAAATTAATCGCGCGCCGGGTAAAGCCCAAAGCGCGCTTCTCGAAGCCATGCAGGAACACCAGGTGACGATCGGCGAGGAAAGTTATCCGCTGCCCACTCCTTTCTTCGTCCTCGCGACCCAGAATCCGCTGGAGCACGAGGCAACCTATCCCCTTCCCGAAGCGCAGCTCGATCGTTTTCTGTTTCACCTGACCGTGAGCTATCCGGACGCCGAGCACGAACGCCGCATCGTCGACAACATGACGCGCCTGCAGCATCTCCCGCAGGCGCAGGTGGTCGCTACCACGGCCGACATCCTCGCCAGCCGCGCCGAGCTGGAAAATGTTCATCTCGATCCGAAAATTCGCGATTATGTGGTCGAGCTGATCGGCGCCACGCGCGAACCGAAGCACTTCGGGAGGCGGCAGCAGCATCTGCCGGCAGTCCCCTCAGCGCGACCGCCCGATACAACGTGGAAATCGTGAAGCTGAAACTTCCCGCGGCTCACCCGGAAGAGTCGGGGCTGGAATCCGACTCAGCCGAAGTCGACGACACGTCGGCTGAAGACATCTCATTCAAAACGCGAATGGCAGCGAAAGATCAGAACCAGAAATCCGAATCGCAGGACCGCGATTGGTGAGATTGTCTAGACCGCTGAAACGGTCGAAATATTCCGAACTCCGGCATGCTTCGCGCGCTTGACGAATTTCTCATCAAAGCTCTGGAAACCGGCCCCGGCAGGCCGGCTGGTGAGATGCAACGCGTCAGCGAACTCCAGGCCGTGGATAACCAGTTGCATCGCCTGGAGAACTGCCGAATCGTCCTCAACGATAACTCCGGGAACCGTGAGGAGGCGGGCAACGGTCTCAGCAATTTCCCGTTCATCGAGTCCATAGGCGCTTCGAAGCACCCACGCCGTTTCGAGCAGTACAGTTTTGCCGATCCAGATGGGTCCTGACTGAAATAGTGCCCTGGCGGCTGCGGTCTGCCGGACATCATCGGCCGTGAGCAGACGGACGAGTATGTTCGTATCCACCGCGTTCATGAGCGGCCAAGTTTGTGCCGCCTGCGCACTTCTCGCTGAACACCGGCGTCCATCTGGGCCAGGGTTTTGGCTCGCCCTTTTCGATGGAGAGCGCCAACAACCATATCGAGCGTGGCACGGGGGCCCGGCCGGATGGGTCGCAGCAGCACACCGTCGAGAGTCTCTTCAACGGCAAACTCGGTCCCCGAACCCCACGAACGCGCCGTCCGGATTTCAAGAGGCAGCACGACCTGCCCCTTTGTCGAAAGTCTGGTGGTCGCTTTCATGGTAAGACGCCAGTAAGATTATCGCACGCGCGCCTACCTGTAAATCCGCTTCCACGGCGATGACAGGAATCCCAGCGCCCCAATCGCCGCGCCACCCGCCACCCCAGGCCCCACATATTTCCCGCCGTGACCCTCATTCGCACATCCCGGACACGCCGCGAATCCGGCGCCGGCTCCCGCGGCCGCGCCGATGATGGTCCACAACACCCCGCGCCGGATCCGCCGGCCGGGATCGTAGACCTTCACTTCCTGAATGTCCGCGCGCTGTACAGTCTTATCCTTCACCGCAATCGAATCCGCCGTAGCCGAGACAAATTCGGAGCGCAGCTTCGCTCCATCCTTCGTTCGCACTTCGACCTGATCGCCCACAGAGAGATGCATCACGTCGCTCCAATCGGCAGCGAGCGGAAACACCGCAACGAACAACAGCAACAGCAACTTCATTGAAATTTGATTTCCCGGATCACCAGCGTCGGCAACTGCTGCGACCACGATTGCGGAATCGTGTCGAACGCGAGCCGGAACGGCTTCGTCGCACCTGCCGGCAGCGGACCCAGAACGTTCCCCACAATGTAATCGTCCTCGCGCGCCACCACCTGCTGGCCCCAGTCGCGGAACACACAGGTCACCAGCGCTTCCTTGACCTCACGGTTCCCCTTGTTGGTGATGTTCCCCAGAATCTCGATCACCCGCTGATCCGAAAAACTCTCGGCCGCCTGCATGTGGACATTCGAAAGATCCAGATTCGGCAGATACGCCTTCGCTTCTTCCGTCATCACAGGCGGAGGCGGAGGCGCGGGTTTCGGTCCGAACGTCAGATACGCCGCGATCCCCAGAATCAGCACTGCGCCGATCCCGAACACCATCATGATCGGCGATATCTTGACCCCGCTCTTTTCCGTCTTATCTGCCGGCAACTGTCATCTCCCCAATCATCAGCGTCGGAGCCGAAACCGAGCCGCGGAATTCCAGATCGTTCGCGATCTCCATGTTCGCCAGCATCTCCTGCAGCGTCCCCGCGATCGTCACTTCGGACACCGGAAACGCCAGTTCGCCGTCACGAATCCATAATCCTACCGCGCCGCGCGAATAATCGCCAGTCACTGTATTGACGCCGCTGCCGATCAGTTCCGTCACATAGAAACCGTTCTTAATTCCGGCAATGATCTCGCCAGGCGACTTCTCCCCCGCCTCCAGAAAGAAGTTCCCATGCCCGATCCCCGCATTGCCCGTGATCCCGCGCGATGCGTTGCCCGTCGTCTTCATCCCCAGCTTGCGCGCCGTATAAGTATTGAGCAGGTAATTCTTCAGAATCCCTTTTTCGATGACCGGCGTGCGCCGCGAGGGAACGCCTTCGTCATCAAATGGCTGACTTCCGAACAACCCCGGGATCGTGGCGTCATCGATCAGCGTGAACTTCTCGGACGCGACGACCTCCCCGATCTTCCCCGCCAGAAACGACGCATGCCGATAGATCGCCGTCCCCTGCACCGCGTCGAACAGGTTGCCGAGCAGCGTGCGCGCGACGCGCGGTTCGAATACGACCGGAGCCTTCTGCGTCTCCACTTTCACCGCGCCGAGCCGCCGCAGCACGCGCTCCGCCGCCGTCCGCCCCACCAGTTCCGGCGATTCCAGACCGTTGAAATCACGCGCCACGGTGAACCAATAGTCGCGCTCCATCTGGGCGTCACGCGCCGCCACCGGCACTGCCGAGAGCGAGCAATACGTGGACTGGTACATGCCCAGAAATCCACGCGAATTCGCAAACACGCGCCCGCCGACATTGGAATCGAACGACCCGCCTTCGGAATTCGTAATCCGCGGATCGAATGAGAGCGCTGCCGCCTCGGCGCGCATTGCCGCTTCGATCTTCTTGTCCGCCGGCAGCCCCGCCACTGTATCGCTGAACAATTCCAGATCGATGGAGAGCGAGCCCAACTCGGATTCCTCAGGCAAACCCGCATGCGGATCTTCCGTCGTCAGCCCCGCCAGATCCACAGCGGATTCCACCATCTTCTGAATCCCCTCGGGAGTGAGATCTGATGTGTACGACGATCCCATCCGCCGCCCGATCAGCACGCGCAGCCCCGCCCCGCGAGACCCGGCTTCCTTGAGCGTCTCCACCTCACCCAACCGCACGTTGGCGGAAAATTCCTGACCCTCGGAGATCGTGCACTCCGCATCCGTCGCCCCGCGCTCCAGCGCCTGGCGGACGGCCTTCTGTGCAATCTCCGGAAGATCTTCGAAACGCAGTCCCGGCTTCAAGCGGTTCCTCCAACCGTCATGCGGTCGATCCGCACCGTTGGAATCCCGACCCCGACCGGCACGCTCTGCCCTTCCTTGCCGCAAATGCCGATGCCTTCATCCAGCCTAAGATCGTTCCCCACCATGCTCACGTACTTCATTGCTTCCGGGCCGTTGCCGATCAGCGTGGCATTGCGCACCGGCCGCGTCAGCTTGCCGTTTTCGATCAGATAACTTTCCGATGCCGAGAAGACGAAGTTGCCGCTCGTAATATCCACCTGACCGCCCGCGAAATTCACGCAGTACAGGCCCTTCTCCACGGACTTGATCACGTCCTCGGGCTCGTTGTCGCCTGCGAGCATGAACGTGTTCGTCATGCGCGGCATCGGGATGTGCTCGTAGCTCTCGCGCCGGCCGCTGCCCGTTGCATGCGCGCCGGTGACGCGGCTCGAAAGCTTGTCCTGCAGATAGCCGCGCAGAATGCCATTCTCGATCAGCACATTCCGCTGCGTCTGGTTGCCTTCGTCATCCACGTTGAGCGATCCACGCCGCCCGCCGGTCACGCCCGGTTGATCCCCGCCGATCGTGCCGTCGTCAATCACGGTGCAAAGCGGGCTCGCCACCTGCTGGCCGATGCGTCCGGAAAACGCCGAAACGCCCTTGCGATTGAAGTCCGCTTCGAGACCATGCCC
>CAZPZE010000604.1:0-3352 GCA_964590625.1 uncultured Solibacteraceae bacterium | reverse complement strand
TCGCACGTCCTGATTCGAAAAGAACGCATCCTGAATCTCCTGCCGGATCATTTCCTGCGGATCCACCGGCTTCACGTTCGCGTAATACGTCGCGCGCGCCTGCACCGTGAACCCACGCGGATTCGTCAGCGTCACTTTCAGTGTGTGCGGCTTCGTATCGTTCCTGAGTTCGGGCGGTGAAAACGCCAGCATGTAGATGTATTCCGGCGGCGAGGCCACGCGTTGAAAGCCTTCATCGTAGTCGTTTGTCCCGTGATAGAAAGATCCGCCCGTTCCATCCGCCAGCTCCGCCATCGCATCCGTCAGCGCCAGCGTTTCCTGATTCGTGTACAGCGTCTTCACCGGATCGGGCCGTCCACGCTCGCCCGCATCCGCGCTCGTCGTATAGAGCCCCCGCGCATCCAGCCCGCCAACCACCACGTTCAGCGACAGCGCATTGTCGATGAGCTTCGTTTCTTCCGGGCGTTTGTCATCAAGGACAAGAAAACCCGGTGAAATCACCACAATGCTGCGGCTGCCTGGCATCGCCGCCATCCGGCTGATCAGACTCCGCACCGCGTTCAGTGACAACTCCGTCGAGTTATCGCCCGTCAGAACCGCCGCGCGCGAGGCTTCCTCCACCATCCGCTCTGCGACGTCCGGTTTATACTGGCACTCCTCGATCGCCTCACGTGTCAGGACGCCCGTCGCGCGCCCGTCGTGCTTGTTGTAAACGAGGTCGCCCATGTAATAGCTCACTCGCGGACACATACCCGCCGACATCTGCTGCTCCGCGGCCGCCTGACCGACTGTGATCGCCGTCATCGCAGCATGCAGCTTATCCAGATCGCTCGTGAACTCCTGCATCTGCCGCCCGGACGTCGTGAAAATCCCGACCCGCTCGCCGCTCCGGCTCAGATTCAGCCCGTCGATCTGCCGCTTCGCCGCGTCGCGAGTCCTCACCAGATCCTGCAGGTTCATGTGAGCATCGTCGAAAAGGTAAGCGACGAAGCGATCCGGCAGCGGCGCTACCTGAATCGCGCTGGCCGGCTTGTCCCCCGCACCCGGCGCAGCCTGGCTCACAGCGGCCGCCGTCTCAAACTTCTCAACACTGAATTTGGAAATAATCTGCGATTTGCCGTTATCGAACAGGTGAAAATCTTCCACCTTCAGCGTGCCCACCGAATGGCCGCTCGCATCGCGAACCACAACCGGCACCTGCACCAGATTCGTCGAAGACCGGAAAACCGCCGTCGCGGGCGTCGCGCTGACCTCAGGCGCGTTTTGCGCCGCAGCCGACGCCGCAAGCAATGAAATCAGCAGAAAAATCCGCACCGCGTTCACTATATACGACCATACGTCGTAGGTCAACCGAACGTTACATCGTTAACGGTACGTTTTATCATCCAGATGCGAGAAATCCACGCCGTCTTTCATCACGCCGATCGTAATCACCGCGAAAGTAAACACCTCGGTTCCCGGCTCCAGATGCCCGCCGATCGCCCGGTCCGGCTGCGCCAGCGTAACATGGCAATGAATCTTCCCGTCGACAATATACCCATTCGCTGAAATCATATCCGCCGGTGACGTCGGATCCTTCTCGAACATATTCTTCGACGGGAAGTCCCGATTGCTCACCTGATGCAGTTGATAACCGCGCACCGATCCCGCCCCCGCCAGAATCACAGCATTTTTGATCTTCTGCTGCGCGACTATCTTCTCCAGCCCCGCCAGCAAATCCGTCCCGAACTTGAACCGCAGCGTCACGATCCGGTCGAACTGCCCCGTGATCGCATACACGTCAGGCACCGCATCGCTGTTGGCTTTGGTGTCATCGGCGGGATTCGCCGAATGGTTGGTCTGTTCGCGCCGCGTCTCCTGAGCACCCGCCAGCGCGGCGGCAAGAAGCAAAACAAGGGCTACACGCATAGCCCTTATTATGGACGGCGGATCCCCTGACCCGCGCAGTCCTCCCGGCTCTGCCATCAATTCTCGGAAGGTATTTCCGCCCCATCGATCACAATCACTTCCACCGGCCCCTTCTTCGATTCCAGCTTCAACCCCAGTTGCTCCTGCAGCGCCGTGAACAACGACGGCCCCGTCGTATCCCCCAAACCCGGCGAATAGACCAGCCTGAAATCGTATTTACCCTTCAGCCCGGTCTCGTCCATTACCGTCCTCGCCACTTGAAAGGAAAGAAAACGCGACAGCACGTCCATCGGAACCTGCTTCCCGATCACTCCGGATTTCGCTTCATCGGTGCGCGTCATGTTGATACCGGCATCGTCCCCGGCGTCCGTTGCGGAAGCCTTCATCCTGATCCCGCCCTTCGCGATCGTCAGCGCAAACACCGGCATCTCCCGCGTCTCACGATGAACCCGCAATTGAAACCGGTCAGCCAGCATCGCCCGAAGCTTCGCGTTCATCCGATCGCGAAGTTGCGATTGCTCCGCCCTCGCGGGCTCCTTCGCCTCGTCTTTCGTAACGATCGTGTACTTCTCGTCATTCATCCATCCCGTCCCGCCCACGATCTGAAAGCCCCGCACGTCATACGCCTGCACAATCAGGCTCATCAGATTCGCTCCACTCGCCTCGAATGAACCACTGGGCGAAATCCCGATATGCATGACGTTCGAAAGTGGATCGCTCGGCTTGATCGAAACCACATCGAAGCCGGACTGCCCAAAGATCAGTCCGGCGCTGATCACAAATCCCGCCAATATACGCTTCATGAAACCGTTAATTCCCGGAAGGCTTTTCCGCCCCGTCGATCACAATCACTTCCACCGGACCCTTCTTCGACTCCAGCTTCAATCCCAGTTGTTCCTGCAGCGCCGTGAACAGCGACGGCCCCTCGATTTCTCCCAGATCCGGCGCAAACACAAGCTGAAAATCGTATTTCCCGGTCAGCCCCGTCTCATCGATCACCTGGCGTCCCGATTGATCCGAAAGATACTTCACCAGATTCGCGATCGGCAGCCCCTTCGCCGTCACATGCATATTCGCCTCATTGCCGCGCGAAACCGAAAGGCTGCTGTCGCGCCCGCCCGGCTGCATCGGCTGCAGTTTCGGACCGCCCTTCGCCACCACCAGCCCGTAGACCTGCATCTCCTTCGTCTCGCGATGAGTCTTCAACTGGAACCGGTCTTCGAGCAGCGAACGCAGCCGCGCCGTCATCGCCGCGCGGAACTGATCACGCTGCGCATCATTCATCCTGATCAGATCCGTCTGGGTCGGCCCCGCGGTTTCGTTCTTCGTGAGGATGTCGTACCGGTCCGTCGTCATCCATCCCGGCCCGCCGGAAACCTGGAATCCGCGCACGTCATAAGCCTGCTGGATCAGCGACATCAGCGTCACGCCGGTCGCCCGAAAC
>CAZPZE010000603.1:0-2575 GCA_964590625.1 uncultured Solibacteraceae bacterium | reverse complement strand
GCGCGCATGACCTCGCCCTTGGCTTCGGGGAAAGTCTTCCCTTCCTCGGTGGTCATTTCCTTCGCAAGCTGATCGACGCGCGAGGCGAGGAGTTCGGCGGCCTTGTAGAGAATTTCGCCGCGTTTCGGCGCGGGCATGTTGCGCCACGCGGGAAGGGCCGCTTCAGCAGCGGCGAAGGCGCGCTCGGCGTCTTCTTTCGGAGCCGATGCGTAGGTGCCAACGACCTGCGCGAAATCGGCGGGATTGTGGGTCTGGAACGTCTTGCCGCTCGATGCGGGAACCCATTCGCCGTTGATCAGATTCTTGAATTCAAGTGACATGGAAAACCCCCTGTTTCCTGGAAAGTGGAACCGGTTTCAGATGTGATCTTTCAGGATATCGGATGGGTGGCGCCGGTTTGAGGAATAATAGGGACACCGATGCGCAGGCTCACTTCGCGACGGTCTTTTCTGGCGGCGAACGGTTTCGCGCTCACCGCGCGGCGGCTCTGGCCGCAGGACGCGCCTCCCGCCGAATCGTCCACTCTTTTCTCCACCGAAGTGAAGGTGGTGAATGTTCTTGCCACGGTGCGCACCAGGGGCGGCGCGATTGTCGCTGATCTCACGCGGGACGATTTTGTGCTGGCGGAAGACAACCGGCCGCAGGTGATCCGATACTTTTCGCGGGAGACGAATCTTCCGCTGACTTTGGGGCTGCTTGTGGATACAAGCAGGAGCCAGAGAAATATTTTGGGCGAAGAGGAGTCAGCGAGTTATCGGTTTCTCGATGAGGTGCTGCGGGAGGATTTCGATCAGGCGTTTCTCGCGAACTTCGATTTCAATACGCGTCTGCTGCAGGATCTGACTTCGTCGAAGGAGAAACTGCGGGTCGCGCTCGATGGTCTGGCGTGCAGGTTGGTCGAATTCCAGACTTGTGCGCGGATGGAGACGCCGGTGTTGGGGGCGAGAAGCGGTGCGTACCGCGGTAATACGGCGCTGTTCGATGCGGTTTCGCTGGCGTGTTCGGAGATTATGCGCCGGCAGGAAGGGCGTAAGGCGGCGGTGATCCTGACGGATGGCGTGGATCATGGAAGCGACGAGACGATCAGTTCGGCAATCGAGCAGGCGTTGCGGACGGACACGCTTCTGTATTCGATTTTGTTCGCGGACAAGGAAGGTGGGGGGCGCGGGGGTTTGCAGAGGATGTCGCGGGAGACGGGTGGTGGGTATTTTGAAGTGTCGCGCGGACAGAGTATCGATGCGATTTATCAGCGTATTGAGGAGGAGTTGAGAAGTCAGTACAGCATCGGTTATACGTCTGACCGGGCGGTTACGGGCGGGAGTTTTCGGACGATCAAACTCAAGACGCGGCGCGAGGATCTGGTGGTGCAGGCGCGGCGGGGTTACTATCCGCGGTAGGGCGGGGCCGGGGGCCCCGCGCGGATCAGGGGACCCGCCGTCCAATAGGAGCGCTGACGGAAAAGTATGTATCGGGTGATAGCGGTTCTCCTGGCAACTGGTTTCATCGTCGCGCGCGCCCAAACTTTCGACGTTGCCTCCGTCAAAATTCCGCCGCCGCATGTGATCGGCCAGCCGTATGACATTGCTATAGGCGATGTTCGAGACGATACTGTCACGTTCAGTAATGCGTCACTGGCCGATTGCATCCGATTCGCGTACGGGCTGTCCAGTAATTTGCAGCTTTCGGCACCGGATTGGATTACATCCGCAGAGTTCCGGTATGACATCCTGGCAAAAACGCCGCCGGGCGCCACGCCTGAACAGATACCGCAAATGATGCGGGCATTGCTTGCTGAAAGATTCAGGCTGGAGTTTCACCGGGAACAACGGACCCTTAGCTACTATGCGCTGGTGGTCGCAAAAGGCGGTCCCAGGATGCCTGGGCCGACAGCGGCTCCAGTCGCTGTTCCTGCCGGCATCAACGGTCAGCTACGTATTGTGAGCAACCGTATGGCGATGGCTGAGGTGGCGAGTTCGCTGTCACGCTATATGCATGTCCTGGTTGCGGACGAGACTGGTCTGACTGGAGCATTCGAAGTCAAGCTAGTTTGGACTCCCGATGATCGCCCAGTCCCGGAGGACGAGCGTGGAGCTTCGGTCTTTACTGCCGTCCAGGAGCAACTGGGCCTCAAGCTGGACTCCAGGAAGGGACCGATGGATGTTCTGGTCATCGATCACGCCGAGAAGGTTCCGACCAGTAATTGAGGGCGGGGGCCCCGCGCGGATCAGGGGACCCGCCCTCCCTGGGTTATTGGAGAGGGAGGGGTTTGCCTTTGGCGGTGGGGAGTTGGATGCCGAGGAGTTTTGCGATGGTTGGAGCGATGTCGAGGTTGACGACGAGGCCGAGGTTTACGCCTTTGCGGACGCCGCGTCCGCTGGCGCTAAAGATGGGGTGGAGGTCGGGGTCGCTGGCGAGATAGGCGTGGCTGCCGCCGGTTTGGGGAGCTTCGGCGGTGACGGGTCCGCCGACGGTCCCGGCGAAGGAGTAGCCGGTTTTTGCGATCGCGAAGAGCTGGCCGAACTGCGGGTCCTGATCGGGACGCGGGAGACCGAGGGCGGCGTATTCAGAAGGCGTG
>CAZPZE010000602.1:0-9059 GCA_964590625.1 uncultured Solibacteraceae bacterium | reverse complement strand
AATATTGCGATTGAGCTGGTGGAGACGGCGCCTTCGATGCGGGCCGGGCTTGCGCTGGAGTTGCTGGAGGATGATGCGCATCGTCCGGCGATCATTTATACGCCGAGCCGGAAGCAGGCGGAGAGCGTGGCGGCGCTGGTGTCGAAGCATTTTCCGGCGGCGGCTTATCATGCGGGGCTGGATGCGGACCGGCGGCATCGTGTGCAGCGGGATTTTCTGGAGGGAAAGATCGAGGTCGTGGTCGCGACGATCGCGTTCGGGATGGGGATCGACAAGGCGAACATCCGGAGTGTGATTCATACGGCGCTGCCGGGGAGTGTGGAGGCGTATTACCAGGAAGTGGGGCGCGCGGGGCGGGATGGCGAGCCGAGCCGGGCGATTCTGATGCATTCGTATGCGGACCGGCATACGCACGATTTTTTCTTCGAGCGGGATTATCCGGAGGTGGCGGCGCTCGATCAGATTTACCGGCGGCTGAGCGATGAGGCGCAGCCGCGCGAGCGTGTGGAGAAGCTGGCGAAGGTGCCGGGCGAGGTGTTCGAGAAGGCGCTGGAGAAGCTGTGGGCGCATGGCGGGGTGCAGGTGGATTCTTCGGAGAATCTGACGCGGGGATCTGCGGCGTGGCGCGATTCGTATATCGCGCAGGGTGAGCAGAAGCAGGCGCAGATTGAGGCGATGATCCGGTATTCGCAGAGCCACCAGTGCCGGAAGTCGAGCCTGGTGCGGCATTTTGGGGATACGGCGGACAGCAAGAAGAACTGCGGGATTTGCGATTTCTGCGCGCCGGAGAAGTGCGTGGCGCAGCGGTTCCGTGCGGCGACAGCGGACGAAATTGAGCTGGCGCGCGATGCGATCGAGGCGCTACGGCTGGATGGGCGGTCGCTCGGGAAACTGCATACGGAGCTGTGCTCGAAGAACGGGATGGATCGGGATTCGTTCGAAGAGCTGATGGGGGCGCTGGCGCGCGCGGGACTGGTGAAGCTGCTGGAGACGGTGTTTGAGAAGGACGGGAAGCAGATTCCGTTTCGCAAGGCGAGTCTGACCCGCGATGCCGAGTATGTGGACGAAGAGACGCCGCTGGAGCTTTCGATTCGGGGTCCGGTGATTGCGCCGGAATCGCGGAAGCGTGGGGGGAAGAAGGGGAAGGCGGCGGCGGCAAAGAAGGCAGGCGGGAAGAAGGAACGTGCGGCGAAGCCGGCGTGGGACGGGGAGACGAAGGCGGTCGCGCTGCTGAAGGAGTGGCGCAAGGCGCAGGCGAAGAAGCAGGGCGTGCCGCCGTTCCGGATTATGGCGGATAAGACGCTGATGGCGATTGCGGAGGAGCAGCCGTCGAATCTGGCGGAGTTGATGGCGATATCGGGGATCGGGCTGAAGACGGTGGAGAAGTACGGGGCGCAGATTTATAAAGTTCTGGAGCAGGCGCGGGGGTAGAGGTCAATAGGCTTCGCCGCGATTGTCAATTCCGAGGACGCGGATTACGCCGGGAGAATCGAGTAAAAAGAAAATCCGCCATTTTCCAACGCGCAGACGGAATTCGCCGTTTCGGCCTTTGAGCGCCTTGACGTCTCCGTGGCCTGTAGCTGCATAGCGCGAGAGCGCTGCATCGATTCTCGCCTGGACACTGCGATCCAGGTTCTCGAAATCCCGCACGGCGGGGGACGGAAGACGATCTGGCGATTCAAAGGCGCAATTTGGTACGGAGGCGATCGATTGGAATATCCTCGCCTGCTTCCTGCTTCGCGCGATCCAGCTTCGCGGCGGTGTCGCTGTCGATCTCTTCCTCATCGTTCAGTTCGGAGAGGAATGAGACTGCGGTTGCGATCTCATCCTCGGGGAGCGAATCGACGAGCGAGTGGAGAAGCGCGCGATCGGATGGCATAAGTCAATGATAGCGTCCCAAACCGCAGCCTGACAGACAGGCGTTCGTAGCGGACGACGACCGGATTCAGGCAGATTTGCGCGCCCGGGAATTTGGTAGAATTCCTAAGTGCTCCTTGAGGGGCGTAACAGGGATAGCGCGCAATGTTCAAAACAAAAAAGGAACAAGCTGTTGCTGACGGGAATGCGGCGGCGAGCGGATTGCAGTACACGAGCGGGGATGTTGCGCGCATCGCGGGCGTGAGCCTGCGGCAACTGCAGTGGTGGGATGAGCGCAATGTGGTCTCTCCGATTCAGGAAGGGCATCGGCGCGTGTACCGGCAGCAGGACGTCATCGAAGTTTCGGTTATCGCCGAACTTCGGCGCAAGGGATTTTCGCTGCAGAAGATCCGGCGCGTGTTGAAGTTCCTGCAGAAGGAAATGGGCCGGCGGCTGGCGGACGCAGTGGCGGAGAACAGCGATATCCACCTCATCACCGATGGCAAGAACATCTATCTCGAAGATCAGCCGGACCGCATTATTGACGTCATGAAGAACGCGAAGCAGCCGATGTTTCTCGTGTGCGTGACCGATCAGTGGCGGCGATTTCAGCCCAACGCCAGCCGCAAGCCTGCACGCAGCGCAGCAGCGGCGGAAAGCGCGTCGGGAGCCCTCAGAGCTCGTTTAGGGTAGCGCCATTGGGAATGGCGCGGTGACGGTTTCCATCCACATCTTCTGGCTCTTCCCTCTCGTTGCGCTCGTTTGCGGGTGTATCGCTTATTGCGCGCTGGCGATTGCGGCTGCTGTGTCCTGGCGCCGGTCGGGCGCGAAGGGGCTGCGCGAGTATCCGCCGGTTTCCGTGCTGCGTCCGATGGCGGGCGACCGCGACAACACAGAGGCAGGGCTGCGGTCAGTCTTCGAGCAGGATTATCCGGAGTTCGAAATCATTATGGGCGCGGCGTCGCCGGACGATGCGGCGGTGCCGATTGCGCGGCGGCTGATGGCGGAGCATCCGGAGCGGCCGGCGCGGCTGATTTTCACGGGCGAGTCGCCGCATCCGAACCGCAAGGTGTGGCAACTGCGCGCGATGTGGAAAGAGGCGGCGCACGAGACGATCGTGATGGCGGACAGCGACATTGCGTGGTCGCCGAATTGTCTGCAGACGGTGGTTTCGGAGCTGGAACAGCCGAATGTGGGACTGGTGACCTGTCCGTACCGCGCGGTGGCTGGGCCGAGTTTCTGGTCGCAATCGGAAGCGCTGGGGCTGAATGCGGATTTCATTTCGGGGATGCTGACGGCGCGGCTGGTGACCGGGATGGATTACGCGATCGGGTGCACGATTGCGACGCGGCGGTCGGAGATCGATGCGATCGGCGGGCTGCGCGAGGTGCAGCCGTATCTTTCGGAAGATTTCGTGATCGGGAACCGGGTGCATGCGAGCGGGCGGACGGTGATTCTGTCGCGCGGGATTATTGAGCATTACATCGGGAACGAGACGCTGGTGGATTGCTGGAAACACCGGCTGCGGTGGGCGCGCGGGTCGCGGCGTTCGCGGCCGATGGGGTATGTCGGCGAGGTGTTCACGCGGCCGACGGTTCCGGCGCTCGCGCTGCTGGCGCTGGCACCGAACTGGTGGGGGCTGGCGGCGCTGGCGATTCTGATGCGCCTGGCGGTGGTGTGGACGGCTTCGATCTTTGTGCTGCGGGATGGGGGGCTTTACCGGCGGTGGTGGATGCTGCCGGTGGAGGATTTATCTTCCTTTGTCACATGGGCGCTTGGTTTTTTTGGGAATAGTTTAGTCTGGCGCGGACACAAGCTGGTGATTGGGCGCGACGGGACCATCAGGACTGCGTGAGCAGAGCGGAGCCGGGGGGCTCCGCGCGGGCCCGGGGGCCCGCCGTCCAGCTACTTTTTCAGGGCTTCGATGAGGGCGGGGACGGTCTGGAAAAGATCGCCGACGATGCCGTAGTCCGCTACTTCGAAGATGGGGGCTTCAGGGTCCTTGTTGATGGCGACGATCGTCTTCGAGCCCTTCATGCCGACCAGATGCTGGATGGCGCCGGAGATGCCGACGGCGACGTAGAGTTTCGGGGCGACGGTTTGTCCGGAGCTGCCGACCTGGCGTTCCATGGGGAGCCAGCCGTTGTCGCAGATGGGACGGGAGGCGGCGAGTTCGGCGCCCATCGCCTTTGCGAGTTCTTCGACGATCGCGATATTCTCCTGCTCGCGGATGCCGCGGCCGACGGAGACGATGCGCTCGGCGGCGCCGAGATCGACAGCGCGCTGCGATTCACGGAAACGTTCGAGAGGTTTGGTACGGATCTGCGCGGCTTCGAGCGCGGGCGTGAAGGTTTCGACCGGCGCGGCCGCGTCACCCTTCGCGGCGTTTTCGGCGCGGAACGCACCGGCCTGAATGGAGGCGAACCAGGGGCCATCGCCCTGGAAGCGGACGTCCGCGTTGAGCTTGCCCTGGAAGAGCTGGCGGACGAGAATCAGCGAACCGTTTTCGACGCGGTGGCCGACGACGTCGCTCACCAGCACGCGGCCGAGCGCGGCCGCGAGCGCGGGGGCGAAATCGCGAACCTGGTAGGTGTGGGGCAGCAGCACGCACGTCGGTTTGTGCTGTTCGATCAATTGCTTCAGGGCGATGGTGTAGCCATCGGGCGTGTAGTCCGCGAGAAGCGCGTGCTCGACCGAGTAAACTTTTGCCACTTTGTACGCGGCTACGGAGTCCGCGCCCTTGCCGACGACAGCCGCGAAAACGGGCTGGCCGAGTTCGGAAGCGATCTGCTGCGCGGCGGCCAATGCTTCGATCGACATGCCTTGCGGCTGTTCGAGAATTGCCAGGATGCCACTCATAATACGCGCGCCTCGAATCTCAGTTTTTCGACCAGTTGCA
Source organism: uncultured Solibacteraceae bacterium (assembly GCA_964590625.1). GTDB lineage: Bacteria > Acidobacteriota > Terriglobia > Bryobacterales > Bryobacteraceae > BOG-234. The sequence continues at coordinate 4,303 of CAZPZE010000602.1, read as the reverse complement.
CCGCGGTCTCCTGCGGCGAGCCTTCAAATATCTGCGACTTCTTCGATTTCTGCGGGAAGTAAACGCGTTCCACTGTGATGAGCGGAGTTGCCCCCGCGGCAGCGGGAACGGCTTTGATCTCTTTCGATTTCGCTTTCTTGATGCCCATCAGGGTTGCGTAACGCAGTTTCGCCGCGCCGGACTGAACGGTGAGCACGGCTGGCAGCGGCATTTCGACGTTCTGAAACCAGCCGTCTTCGAGCTCGCGTTTGACGCGGATTCCGCTGCCGGTGGTTTCGATGCTCATGACGAGGGTAGCGTGCGGATAGCCGAGAACTTCGGCGAGGATGACGCCGGTTTGTCCGTAGCCGAGATCGTCCGACTGCAGACCGGTGAGGATGACGTCGGGCTTTTCGGATTCGAGCGCGGCGGCCATTTGCTTTGCGAGCACGAGCGGGTCGGCGGCGGCTTCATCCGTTTCGATATGGATGGCGCGATCGGCGCCTTTGGCGAGCGCTTCGCGAATGGTTTGCGTGGCGCGATCGGGACCCGCGCAGAGGACGATTACTTCGCCGGATGCGGCTTCGCGCAGTTGCAGGCCGGCTTCGAGCGCATAGGCATCGGGCTCATTGATCTCCCAGGAGAGGTCGGTGTCGTCGATCCATGTGCCGGACGCATTGACTTTGAGCAGGCTGTCCCGCGCGGGCACCTGCTTGATTGCGACAACGATTTTCATGGCGTTTATTACCGGTTAATCCGTAAAGCGCTTGAAGATGAGAGCGCCGTTGGTGCCGCCGAAACCGAAAGAATTACTGAGCGCGTAATCGATCTTCATTTCGCGCGGCTGGTTGGGGATGTAGTCGAGATCGCAGCCCTCGTCGGGATGATCGAGGTTGGCGGTGGGCGGCGCGATCTGGTGGCGGAGCGCGCAGATCACGATGCCGGCTTCGAGAGCACCGGCGCCGCCGAGCAGGTGACCGGTCATCGACTTGGTGGAACTGACGGCGAGCTTATAAGCGTGCTCGCGGAAAGCGCGTTTCATGGCCGCGGTTTCGGCGCGGTCGCCGAGCGGCGTGGAAGTGCCGTGGGCGTTGATGTAGTCGATCTGCTCGGGCTCGAGGTGCGCGCTGTTGAGCGCGTTGCGCATGACGCGGTAGGCGCCTTCGCCGTCTTCGGGGGGTGACGTGAGGTGGTGGGCGTCTCCGCTCATGCCGTAGCCAACGATTTCGGCGAGGATATCGGCGCCGCGCTTCTTCGCGGTTTCGAGCTCTTCGAGAATGAGAACGCCGGCGCCTTCGCCGACGATGAAGCCGTCGCGATCGCGATCGAACGGGCGGGAGGCGTGCAGAGGATCGTCGTTGCGCTGCGAGAGGGCGCGCATGGCGGCGAATCCGCCGACCCCCATCGGGGTGATGCAGGCTTCGGCGCCGCCACAGATCATGACGTCGGCATCGCCGCGCTTGATGATCTGGAAGGAATCGCCGATGGAATGGGCGCTCGTGGTGCAGGCGGTGGCGGTGGCCGAATTCGGGCCTTTGGCGCCGGTGCGGATGGAGATGTAGCCGGAGGCGAGGTTAATTATTGTGGCGGGGATGAAGAACGGGGAGATGCGGCGCGGGCCGTGGGCGAGATAGGTGTTGTGTTCGCGCTCGATGACCTCGAAACCACCGATGCCGCTGCCGACGTAGACGCCGACGCGTTCGGCGTTTTCCTCTGTGACTTTGAGACCGGACTGGGCGAGCGCATCCACGGACGCCGCGATGGCGAACTGGATGAAACGGCCCATCTTTTTGACTTCCTTCTTCTCGATGAACTTAGCGGGGTCAAAGTGCTTGACCTCACCCGCGATCTGCGAGTTGAAGAGAGACGGATCGAACGATTCAATACGCGAGATGCCGCTCTTGCAGACGAGGAGCGACTGCCAGTTCTCTTCCGTGGTGGCGCCGATGGCCGAGATGAGGCCTACGCCAGTGACTACAACTCTGCGGGAAATAAAAGAAGTCTCCTTCCTGATTTTACACGCGTAATTGAAACCGGTCTGCCGGGATCAGGAGGTCCAGGCGGGCCGCAAGGTGGAAGAACACAGGTCGTGCGGCCTGCACCCCGCTAACCGATGAGATGCATACGGCGAATGCGGGGATGCCGCGCGGACCGGCTACTTTTTCTTGTTTTCGATATAGGTGACGGCATCGCCAACGGTGGCGATTTTTTCGGCATCTTCGTCGGGAATTTCGAGTTCGAAGGCTTCTTCGAAGGCCATCACGAGCTCGACGATGTCGAGCGAGTCGGCGCCCAGGTCATCGACGAACGAGGCTTTGTTGTCCACCTGGCTCTCGTCCACGCCGAGCTGCTCTACGATGATCTGCTTGACTTTTTGTTCAACAGCTGATGCCATACGCTCTCCAATATACACTGAAGCACCGGCTTTCCGGGGAAAAATCTTTCCCGGCAGACACAGCTATAACCGGCGCAAAGTTTTGATTCTACACTACCGTCGTGGTTGCTCCGGGAAGCTGATGGCGGATTTATGAAGACGGTGGAAAAGACAGGTGAAGTCCAGCACAGGCGCGCGGCGGGCGCGGGCGTGGGATGCTCAAAACATTAACGGAGAACTGGCAGTCATTCTGGTTTCGACGCGCAATCCGCTCAACATTGGGGCGGCCGCGCGCGCGGTCGCGAACTTCGGATTCAGCGATCTGCGGCTGGTGGATCCGTATGACGTGGCGTTCCGCGAGGCCGTGTCGGCCGTGGGTGGAGCGCATGTGCTGCAGAGCGCGCGTGTGTTTGAGAGCGTGGCGGAAGCGACGGCGGATTGCTCGCTGGTGCTGGGGACGACGGCGGGCCAGCATCGAGTGCCGAAGCTGTTGATTGAGCGGCTGGAGGCGGGGGCTGTCGTGGCGCGGGCGCATGCGGGGCGTGTGGGTCTTTTATTCGGGAGCGAGAAGTTCGGGCTTTCAAACGAAGATATGAGCCATTGCCATGGGTTGCTGCGGATTGCGACCGCGGCGGGGACGCCATCGATGAATCTGGGGCAGGCGGTGGCGGTTTGTCTGTATGAGCTGGTGCGGGATGCGGGAGCAGCGGAGGCGAAGGCCGAAACGGGCGGCGTTCCGGTGAGCGGGGAGGATGCGGAGCAGATCACGCGGATGATGCTGCAGGTGCTCGAGGAGTCGGGGTATACGAACCGGATTACGGCGGTATCGACGGAGCAGAAGATCCGGCGGTGGATTCGGCGGCTGGAGATTCGGCGGAGAGATGCGCCGCTGCTGATGGGGATTTTGCGGCAGGTGTTGTGGAGGTTTCGGAAGCCTCAGTAGTTCGGACGATGCGCGCCTGGCGGAAGCCAGGCGGCCGGGCGGGAAGCCCGGCCCCACGATTACTTGCTCAGCTTTTTGGTGTATTCGCCCCAGGCGTCGCCGTAGCCGGGTGCGACGGTATTCGGGCTTGGGCTGCGGACGCTGCCGTCCGTGCCTTCGGCCTTTTTGCGGAGCAGGAGCTCGACCTGATCGAGCTCGGTCATCGCCTGGCTGGCGATGCGTGCGGAGAGCTCGGAATCCTGCGTGGCCCAGCGCGCGGGGTCGAGCCCCTGCATGCGGTTCACGAGGTCCTGATACTCGCGGGTGAGCTGCGGATCGCCGGACATCTGCTGACGAAGCTGGCTCAACTGGCGCTGCATCTGGTTGTAGATCTGGTTCTGCTGCTCGCGGGTCATAGGCCCGTTGTAGAAGCCGCCGGGATTGGCGTCGGTGTTCCATACGCCGCCGGAGTTCGAAAGAGGTCCGCCGGAGCGCGGGCCGTAGTTGTAATCGGCTCCGCCGTTGGGATTGCCGCCGCCACCGCGCTGGTTACCGGCCTGCATCGGATTGCCGTTGGGGTTGCCGCCGCGCTGTCCCCCGCCCTGCTGGTTTCCTGCCTGCTGGCCCTGGCCCTGACCCTGGCCGCCCTGCTGGCCCTGCTGGCCCTGCTGGCCTTGCTGGCCCTGTTGACCGGCCTGCTGGCCCTGACCCTGCTGGCCGTTTTGACCTTGCTGGCCTTGCTGGCCCTGTTGTCCCTGCTGGCCGTTCTGTCCGCGCTGGCCGGGTTGATTGCCCTGCTGGTTGCCCTGGCGTCCGCCGTTACCGCGGTTCCCCTGGCTGCGCAGGAGCGCTTCCATCTGCGAGCGAATGGTGTCGACGTTGTTGAGCGCGTTCTGCGCCTGCTGGGAACGATCGGCGCCTTCGCGTCCACTGGCCGCGGCCTGCTGGGCGTTCTTGAGATCGTCGCGGAGCTGGTTGAGCGCCTGGGTGACCGGCGCCTGGCGCATCACCATCGCGCCGCCCATGCC
>CAZPZE010000601.1:0-5721 GCA_964590625.1 uncultured Solibacteraceae bacterium | reverse complement strand
GAAGAACAGGGGCCAGGCGTGGATTGTGCCGATGAGCTGAGCCGGGCTCGCGCCGCAGATCAGGCCGGCGAGTGTTGTTGAGATCAGGCCGGCGGCGATGATTGGCGGGGCCACGATCCAGCGGCGGTTTGGGAGCATGTTGCGCAGGAGTTCGTGGACGCCGGGGCGTCCGCGGAGAGAGGATGCCATGACGAGCGCGGCGAGGGCTGGTCCGTAGACGACTCCGAGGCGCGAGATGTAGGGGGACAGGCGGTCCGCGGGGCGCGTGGGGTGGAGCATCAGGAGCAGGAAGCCGGCGAGTGAAAAGAGGAAGGCGAGGACAGTGTAGCCCGTTAGGGGGAGCGTCTTTCTGACCCAGGCGAGGGACGGCATGAATTTTTCATGCTAGCGGACATGTTGCGCCGGGCAGAAGCCCGGCGGCAACGCCGAAGCGTCGCCCCGCGTTTTAGATGTGGGGCGCGGCCTCTGTTTCGAACTGTACCCGGTGCAGTTCGGAATAGAGGCCGTTATTGTTGATGAGGGTTTCGTGTGTGCCGCGCTCCACGATGGCTCCGTCTTTCACGACGAAGATCACGTCGGCGCGGCGGATGGTGGAGAGGCGGTGCGCGACGATGATGCAGGTGCGGTGCTCCATTAAGCGGTCGAGAGCGTCGCATACGAGCTTTTCGGAGACGGCATCGAGACCGGATGTGGGCTCATCCATGATGAGGATCGGGGTATCGCGGATGATGGCGCGTGCGATGGCGATGCGCTGGCGCTGTCCCTGAGAGAGGGTAAGACCGCGTTCGCCGACCATCGTATTGAAGCCTTCCGGCATTTTGTCGACGAACTCAGTGACGTTGGCCAGCTCAGCGGCGCGGATGATTTCGGCGCGGCGCGCGTCGGGCTTGCCGTAGGCGATGTTCTGCCAGACAGGGGCGTGGAAGAGCACGGTGTCCTGCAGGACGAAGCTGACCTGCTCGCGCAGCGATTTCTGGCGGTAGCGTTTGATGTCCTGACCATCGATTTTCACGACGCCTTCGTTCGGATCATAGAAACGCGGAATGAGATTGATGATGGTCGACTTGCCTGCTCCGGTGGGACCGACGAGAGCGGCAAGCTGGCCGGGTTCGATCGTGAGGCTGACGTTGCTCAGCGTGGGACTGTCGCCCAGGTAGCTGAAGGTGACGTTGTCAAATTCGATTTTGCCTTTGAAGCGCGGCGCGGGGCGGGCTTTCGGCATGTCCTGCACGTCGCGATGAGTCTGGAGGACTTCTTCAATTCGCTCGTAGCCGACTGAGGCTTTGGAATAAGCGTCGGGAACTTTGGAAAGATCCTGCATCGGCTTATACATCTTGCCGAGATACCAGATGAAGAGCACGAGCGAGCCGGGATCGAGCGCACCTTCAAGCGCGAGGCGTCCGCCGAACCAGAGGACCATGGCAGTGCCGACGGCGGTGAGGACCTGAACCACCGGCGTGAGACGGGCTTTGAGGCCTCGGGCGCGCAGCGCGATTTCGACATTTTCGAGGCTCTGTTCCTCGAGGCGCTTCTGTTCGTATTCTTCGCGGGCGAAGGCTTTTACGATGCGGATGGAGGAGAGGACTTCCTGAATGGTGGAGACGATCTCGCTCTGTTTTTTGCGGACTTCGCGCGAGGCTTTTTTGATGGCCCGCGTGTAGCGGTAGACGATGAAGAACATCACCGGCGCGATGGAGATCGCAATCAGCGTGAAGCGCCAGTTGACGAAGAACATCACGGTCACCATGCCGAGGAGCGTGATGGAGTTGATCAGAGTGTCCAGAAGGTTGGAGGTGATAAAGCTCTGGACGGCATCGATGTCGCTCGTGACTCGGCTGATGAGATCGCCGGTCTGCGACTGATCGTGAAAGCCGAGCGACATGCGCTGGATGTGGGAGTAGAGCGTCTTGCGGAGGTCGTGCATGACCCACTGGCCGACGTTGGTGGTGTAGTACTTCTCGGCGTAGGTGCAGGCGCCGTCGAAGGCGGCGATGATGAGGACGAAGATGGAGGCGGCGGCGAGGACGGAGTAGGGGTCGCTGCCGGCGATCGAGACGAGCAGGTGATTGAGCCAGCCGCCGCTGTGTCTGGACTTGAGGACGCTGTCAAGGACGATTTTGAGCGGCCACGGTTCGAGGAGGTTGGCGATGCTTTCGCCGACTACGGCGAGGAAGCCGAAAAACAGGGCGGCGCGGTGGGGCCGGAGGAACTGCGCGAGGGTTTGAGATCGCACTTTGACGGGGGAGTTTTCCGGCATGAGCAACGGTGCGAAAGAGTGCACCTGTGGTGCCACTCAGGGCTGCAACAAAAGCAAGGAGTTAAACAGGAATGCCCGAAACGCTCGCGGCGCTTCGGGCATTATTCGCACGGTTCGGCAGCCAGGCCCTGCAATTACCGGGCGGCAGCGGGGAGGAGGGTGGCTGCGGTTGGGACTGGCGTGCGTCCAACTCCGGACGGGGCTGAGGCTTCCTCTGTCGTTCCCGGGTGGAAGCTCTTGATGTAGTTGTGAATCCTGTAGTGAATCCACGTGGTGCCCATTTCCTTCGCTTCAGCCAGAGCTCGCTTGTTCGTCCAGTGATCGTGTTCGATGCGGTAGCAGGCGATCACACCGCCGGTCCGATCGGCGCCCTTGTGGCAGTGCACGAAGACGGGGCCTGTGGTCGCGTCTTCAAGAAGGGCGAGAGCTTTGGCGATGTCGGCGTCCTTCGGGGTCGCCATGCCGTCCATCGGGATGCTGACGTATTGCATGCCGGCGGCCTTCACCCACTTCGCTTCTTCGGTGGCGCGCTTGTCGCCAGTCTGCTGGAGGTCGATGACCGTTTTGATACCGAGTTTTGCGAGATTCTGGAAGCCTTCTTCGGTGGGCTGGGCGCCACGATAGACATGGTCATTGACCTTCATAAAATTGCCCACGCCTTGTACGGTTACAGCCGCCCGGGAAAAGCCTGCTAAAGAAAAGAGCAGTGCGGCCGACATGGTGATGTTTGTAACGAATTTCACGCCGATGAATCCCCTCTGGAAAGATTTAAGTTCAACGAATTATGGGAACAATACTATAGACGTAGTGCCTTACGGAGTGGTTGCGCTCTGATAGAATCCGGGTACTTCCTATGAGCGTTTCAAGACGTGGTTTTCTGGAGATTGCAGGGGCATCCGCGCTGCTGGCGGCGGAGGGTTCGAGTCAGCCGAACGTGATTCTGATGCTGGGCGACGATCACCGGCGCGATGCGCTGGGGTGCATGGGGAATACGGTGGTGCGGACGCCGGAGCTGGATCGGCTGGCGGGCGACGGCGTGCTGTTCGGGAATCATTTCTGTACGACGCCGATCTGCTGCGCGAGCCGGGCGAGCATCATGCTGGGCGAATACGCGGGCGGGCATGGGATTTACGACTTCGCGACGCCGCTGAATCCGCGGCAGGCGGAGCGGGCGTATTTCGGGCAATTGCGGAAGGCCGGGTATCACACGGGGTTTATCGGAAAGTACGGCGTCGGCAATAAAATGCCGACGACCGATTTCGATGTGTGGATGGGATTTCCCGGGCAGGGATTTTATTTTCCGGACGGGCCGAATGGGCCGCACCTGAATCACATCATGCGGGATCAGGCGATTGAATTTCTGGAGAGCGCGCCGAGCGGAAAGCCGTTCTGTCTTTCGATCAGTTTTAAAGCGCCGCATGTGCAGGATGAGAGTCCGGCGCAGTATCTTCCGTCGGCGGATACGGAGGCGCGATATCGGGGTGTGAAGATTCCGCCGCCGCGCGGGGCTGGAGTCCGGGATATCGAGCGGTTTCCTTTGGCGCTGCAGCATTCCGAGAACCGGCGGCGATGGGGCGTGCGGTTTGCGACGCCGGAGTTGTATCAGGAATCGGTGACCGGGTATTACCGGCTGATCAGCGGGATTGACGATGTGGTGGGGTCGATGCGGGCGGCGCTGGATCGGCTGGGGCTCGCGAAGAATACGGTGATTGTGTATTCCGCCGATCATGGGATTTTCAACGGCGAACATGGCATGGCGGGGAAATGGCTGGGGCATGAGGAGTGCCTGCGGATTCCGCTGATCGTGTACGATCCGCGGCTGCCGGCGAACGCGCGCGGGAAACGCGTGGATGCGATGACTCTGAATATCGATTTACAGCCGACGGTGCTGGCGCTGGCGGGAGTGACTTCAAAAGCGCCGGCGCAGGGACGAAGCGTTGTGCCTTACCTCCAGGATGGCTCGGCCCACGGTAGAAGTGTGTGGTTTTTCGAGCACCGGTTTCCGAACGGCGGGTGGATTCCTTCGAGCGAAGGGATCCGGACGCACCGGTGGAAATACATGCGGTATACCGATAACGCGGCGCCGTTCGAGGAGATGTACGATCTGCAGACGGATCCCACGGAGGTGACGAATCTGATCGGGAATCCGGCGTACCGGAAGCAGCAGGAGACGCTGACGCGGTATTGCGCGACGTGGAGGAAGGGGCTGGAGGCGTGGAAACCGGAGACTGCGTGGACGGATCCGGTTACGGAGAGCGATCTGGCGCGCGACGGAATCAGTTGAGATTTTATCTATCGTCTGGTCGAATGCGTCCGCGGAACATGATTGTCGCGGGATGCGTTTCGGTCACCTTGAATGTTACGCAGTCCACGCAAAATCCCACAATGTTCCGCTGATCTCGCACTCCTGCATTTCTCTCGCAGGGCCGTCAGCTGGCGCTTCAGGGTTCGGAGTTCCGCGATGCGGTCTTCCACGTGACCGATGTGGGTTTCCAACAGCGAATTAACCTCCGAGCAATTTTCGCCGGGCGCGGAGCGAAATCTGAGCAGAATCCTGATTTCCTTCAACGCCATGTCGAGCGAACGGCAATGGCGAATGAATGACAGTAAGTCAGCGTGCTCCTTCCCATAACGCCGAAAATTCCCCTGGGTACGTTCGGGTTTCGGCAACAGTCCTTCGTGCTCGTAATAGCGAATCGTCTCGATTCCGCATCCAGTGGTCCGGGCGAGTTCGCCGATTGTCATTTTCAGCCTCTCTTGACTCTGTAGCTACTACAGGGTGTCTACTTACTAATAGCATTCCTGGGAAGCGAGCGTGGCAGGCCCACGCCGTGCCGGTCTGCTTGTGAGGGGATGGAATAAAGATCAATGTGAGGATGGCAGCCTGGCCGATCGCTTTGTTGAGCATCATCGTCGGCATCACCGGGTTAGTCAGTCCCGATGGCGGAATGGCGCTTCGCCGAATGTATTTCGCGGCGCCGGGACCGTTTTATGTGGCCCTCGCTGTTCGCTGTGCCCTGGGCCTCGGACTGGTTCTGGCTGCGTCGCAGTCTCGCTGGTCAGGGACGCTACGCGTCCTGGGGGCCGCGGTGTGCCTGCAAGGACTCTCGGCGGCCCTTCTGGGAATGGACCGCGCGCGAGCGCTCATGGAATGGGAAGGGACGCAGGGACATGCGTTGCTCCGGGCCGGGGCTGCGCTGGCATTAGCCAGCGGCGTGTTCATCGTGTTCGCAGTCACGCAGCGGCCGGTTGTGAAGAAAAGGAGTGTCGGGCAACCTCGCCCGTGAACAGGACTTCGCTCATTCGCGTATTAGTCTGGCCCGCCGCTTGCACTGTGGACGGCGGGAGGAAGCGCAATCATGCCACTGATTTATATTGTTCTCACGCTGATCGTTGCGGGCGTAATAATGTGGCTCGTGAACACCTATATCCCGATGGCGGGGGGCATCAAGACGCTGCTGAAC
>CAZPZE010000600.1:0-16719 GCA_964590625.1 uncultured Solibacteraceae bacterium | reverse complement strand
CTCATTCAGCACCGGCACCGCCGCGATGTCGCACGTATTGCGCGTCGCCGTTTCGAACGTGCGGATGCCGCGCTCGCACAGCATCACCTGCGGATTGCCGTGCGCCACCACGTATTCGGCCGACATCAGCCATTCCTTGATCGTCGCGCTCAGACCGCGCTTCAGCATCACCGGACGCCCGCAGGTTCCCAGCGCCTTGAGCAGCGCGAAATTCTGCATGTTGCGCGCGCCGATCTGCATAATATCCGCATACTCGGCCACCAGCGACACGTCTTTATCGGACATCACTTCGGTGATGATCGCGAGCCCCGTTGCCGCGCGCGCTTTCGCCAGCAGTTTCAAGCCTTCGCCTTCCATCCCCTGGAAATCGTAAGGGGACGTGCGAGGCTTGAACGCGCCGCCGCGCAGAATGGTGGCGCCCGCCGCGGCCACGGCGTCGGCGGTCTCCATGATCTGCTTTTCGCTTTCGACAGAGCACGGCCCCGCCATGGTGACGAACCGGTCTCCGCCGATCTCCGCTTTGCCCGCGCGGATCACCGTCTTCTCCTTGCGGAATTCCTTGCTGACGAACTTATACGGCGCGCTGATCCGCACCGCGCGTTCCACGCCGGGCGTCGCTTCCAGTTGTTCGAGGCAGGCTTCCACGTTGCCGCCCACTCCCACCACGCCGATCACGACGCGCTCATCACCCTCGATCGAATGCACGCGGAAGCCAAGCTCCTGAATGCGCTCCCGGACGTGATCGATCTCTGCTTTGCTGGCATGCGGCCGCATTGAAATAATCATTGTTTTATTTTGAAAACCATCCTCTGCCGAAAAATAAAAAACCCACTCACCGGGAGTGGGTTGGTTAGTTGAACCTGCTGAATCGAACCAACGCCACTTAAGGAGTCCACCCCGGTACGGGGCTCCAGAATCGATAGCTAAAGAAGCTACGGCGCGTCCGCTTCATGAATCTTAACTATACCACTCCGGAGTGTGTCTGCAACTGCCGCAGGGCTGAAATTCCACGTGTTGGATAACCACCTTGGCGTGGTGTATATATCATGGAAATAAGTGAAGATTCACGTCTTAACCACCGGCGGCACAATTGAAAAAGTCTACTCCGAGCAATCGGGCGCCGTTCAGAATGTCGCCGCGCGCATCCACGAATACTTGTCCCGCCTCCGCCTGCCGGCCACCGAAATCGACATCACCCCACTCATGAATAAGGACAGCCTGGAGATGACGGACGAAGACCGCGAGCGCATCCTCGAAGCCGTTGCCGCGCGCGTTTCCGAATCGCCTGTGGTGATCACGCACGGTACGGACACCATGGTCACCACCGGCCGTCTTCTCAAAGCGAAACTGCCGCCGCTGCGGCATCCGGTAATCCTGACGGGATCGATGACGCCGCTCGGCTTCGAACAATCCGACGGTCTCCAGAATCTGACCGAAAGCCTTTTCGCCGGGCGCGTGCTGCAGCCCGGTGTGTGGATTGTTCTCCACAACCAGGCCTTCGATGTGGATCACGTCCGCAAAGATCGCGAACGCGCCTGCTTTGTCGCGGAATAAACGCGGCTACTCCGGCCCCTGCACCTGCACATCCGCCGAAATATTCCGCCAGTCCTCCGGCATATCGTACGGCGCTTTATCCGTCTTGAGCGGCGCCGTCATTTCCTTCGACTCATTCGCGCCGATCTCCGGCAGACGAAACGTAAACGTCCCCACCGGATCTTCTTCCGAGCGCTGCGTATTCGCGTACAGCGTCACGTTAGCCGAAAGATCGGTCAGTTCCGCGGCCGCGTGATTCACCACAAGGAATCGCACTTCCTGGCCGTCCTTCGCGGACATCAGCCGCACGCCAACCACCTCGATATATTTCGCCAGCGGATTTGTCGTCTGTGTCTTCGCGGCCGCATCTTTCGCCGTCGAAGATGTGGATGAGCTGTGCGTATTCATCACGTAATACGCAGCCGCGAACAGCGCCAGCACCCCCCCGAACGCCAGCAGCGCCATCAGCCACGCAGGTCTGCGCGACTCTTCTTCCGGCTGCCACGCCGGCGGCGGATAATGATTCGCCGCGTGTGGCGGAGCATACTGCGGCGGCGCGGCCGGATGCGGCGAAGGCGCCGGCGGGGGCTGATAGGGATAAACCTGTGGACCCACGGCCTGCTGCACCGGCGGCGGTGGCGGCGGAGGGGGAAGTGGGGGAGGCGGAGGCGGCGGAGCAGCCTGCACCGGCGCTTCAGCCGGACGCCAGGACCGCAGCGGACCCGGCGGCTCTATCACCGGGGGCGCCGGATTCGGATTGCTGACCGGCGCAGCCGCGGGAGGCGGAGCAGGCGCCTCAGGAGGCGGAGCAGCCTGTTGCGGCGTCGGCTGCAAAACGAGCGGCTCGGACACCGTCTGCGCCGGCGCTACACCCTCCGGCGGAAAACAGAACGGGCATTCCGTCCTCGAAGGCGGAACTTCATGGCCGCAGCGGGGACAAACCCAGCTAAACTTATACCTCCACTTTATACGACCCGGCGGCCATTTTACGTTTCATAGAATGCAGGATTGACACCCTTTCGCATGAAAAACACGGCCATCCTGCTCGTGACCTGTCCGGACCGCAAAGGCCTCGTAGCCGCCGTCGCCGGCATTCTCTACCAGCACGGCGCCAACATTATTCACGCCGATCAGCATCAGGATCACGAAGCCGGCCTCTTCTTTATGCGCGTCGAATGGTCGCTCGACAGCTTCCCGATCGATGACTTTCGCGAACAGTTCGGCCACCTTGCCGCCCGCCTCCAGATGGACTGGCGGATCGAACTCTCCTCCACCCCGACCCGCATGGCGATCTTCGTTTCGCAGCATCTCCACTGCTATGCCGACCTGCTTTACCGGCACCATTCGGGTGAACTTGCCTGCGAAATTCCGCTCATCATCAGTAATCATCCCGGTGGCCGCCGCCTGGCGGATTTCTACGCCATCCCGTTCCACCACATCGAAATGATTCCGGGCAACAAGGCCGAAACCGAGCGCCGGCAACTCGCGCTGCTCGAAGAACACTGCATCGATCTCGTTGTTCTGGCCCGCTACATGCAAATCCTCTCCGGCGATTTCGTCTCCCACTACCCGAACCGGATCATTAACGTCCACCACTCGTTTCTGCCCGCTTTCACCGGCGCGAAGCCTTATCACCGGGCTTTTGAGCGCGGCGTGAAACTGATCGGCTCCACCAGCCACTATGTCACCGAAGTGCTGGACGACGGACCCATCATCGAGCAGGATGTCACCCGTATCTCGCATCGCGATCAGCTCGAAGACCTCATCGAAAAAGGCCGCGACCTCGAGCGCGTTGTCCTGTCACGCGCCGTACGCTGGCGTCTGGCGCACCGTATTCTCAGTTACGGATCAAAAACGGTAGTATTTGATTAATCGGAGAGGCCCATGATCTCACTCACACGCGAGCAATACCTTGATTCGATCCAGAAGCTGCGCGACCAGGGGGAATCCTTCAGGAATCGCCTGAGCTCCGCGCAACTCGCCTGGCAGCCAATGGGCGGCGCGCGATGGAGCGTGCTCGAAATTCTTGACCATCTCGCTGTTTTCAATGAAGGATTCCTGCGCGAGCTCGGCATTGCGGCCGCCAACGCGCCGTCCGGCGGACGGGCGGGCGAATTCCGCAGCGGCGGCATGGTTTCGGAAAAATTCGTCAGCTTCTCGGAGCCGCCACCCAAGGCGAAAGTGAAGGCGACGGCCAAGCTCGCTCCGCGCCCGACGCTGAACCCGGAAAAAATCCTGCCGGAATTCCTGTCCAGCATGGATCACATCGCGAATTTCGTCCGCTCCAGCTCGGGGAAAGATCTGAACGCCGTGCGCTTCAAGAATCCGTTTATCCCGCTGCTGCGCTTCACCGCGGCGACCGGCTTGCTGATCCTTGGCTCGCATACGCGCCGCCACATGTATCAGGCGGAACAGGTTCTCAAGGAAGCGGACTTCCCGCGATCTTAGCCGTGCTGCCGGTCTTCGGCCGGGTGGACCAGTGAGCCGTCGGGCTTCTGCCCGACGCGCCCTGTCCGCATGACCGCCGCCGCGTAGGTGCGCGGCTGCGGCGCCGGCTCGATTAACGCCCTCACCTGGCTGGCTTCGAACGGAGCCGGCCAGTAGTCCGTCACCCCAGCCTCAATCGCATCCAGCCAGCTTTGCGTATCCGGCGCGCGCGCAATCACCACCAGGCAAAGCTTCGCGTCGAGCGCCCGCAGACGGCGCAGAACCGGCAGGTAATTCTCCGCCACGCCGCCAATAAACACGGCCGACGACCCGCGAACCACCCCAATCGGCGCGCTCTCCCGTTCGACATGGATGTCATGCCCATCCGCCATCAGCAGCGGACCCAGTTGCGCCGAACTGCGCGGGTCGAGTCTGAGAAAAATTACCCTGGACATTTCCCCACTGAACAGTTGACAAACACGATGTGTTTGTTACATCTCGGGACTAAAATAACGGGCATGAGTTTGTGCGAAGGGAAACGTTCGCCGGCGCTTCTTTGGCTGGGTTTCTCCCTGGGTTTCGCGATCCCTGGCATCGTTTCCGCGCAAATGGATATGTCGAGTCACGGTATATCCCTCGTCAATCAGCTGGATCCGCGCGCCATCTCCAGGTGATGCCGGACGCGTTCCTCTCGGCGATTACGGGCATGCTGAACGTAATGTCGCTCGAACTGCACGCCTCGGCGCTGGTGGCGCAGAATAAGATCTCCGGCGCCCACGAGATGTTCGCGCTATTGCGAGCCGCCCAACCATGTTCGTCCAGTGGCCGAGACCGAAGGCACCGCGATGCTCGCCATTGGCGACTGGACCGACGCCCGCGCCACCTGGGAACGCGCTCTGCCTGTCGCAAACCCTCCACGCCAAATCCCAACGGAAGTGAGGCAGGATGGCATCCTGCGCGCGATTGTCAATCGCGCTGGCCTGGCGTGCTGCAATCGTGCCGGCCGATTGCCAGCAGGCCCCACCGCACTATAGCAGCATCAGTTCATGCGCCCGTGACACCGCATGAGTCCGCGAGTCCGCATCCAGCTTGCGTAGAATGCGCTGCACGTGCGTCTTCACCGTAGCTTCACTGACGAACAGCCGCTCCGCGATATCGCGGTTCGCCAGCCCCTCCGCCAGCACCCGCAGCACTTCCATCTCACGATCGGAAAGCGCTTCGCCGCCCGATGCCTCTACCGCATCCACGGGCGCATTCAGCCGCGCCAGCGCCTGCGCCGCAAAATCACGATGGATATTCCGCTCGCACGCATGCCGCAGGAGCGGGATCACATACGGATTCTCCCGCATCACGTAACCCATCAGGTTCTGCTTCTCCGTGAAATCGAGAACCGCCTCGAAGACTTCCATCGCCTCCGCCGTTTCGCCGCGCCGCAGCAGAGTGTAAGCCAGCAGCGTCCGCGCGCTCGAAATCGCGCGCGTCACCTGATACCCCTCCTCTTCGCGCAGCGCCTCGCGAAACGCCAGCTCCGCCTGTCCATACGCGCGCTCCGCCAGACGCAGCATCCCGCGAATCAGATGGAAGTAAGGTTTCGCCGCCGGCGCTTCAGCGGGGTTCGCGATCGACGCCGATTCGAGCGTCTCGCGCAACCCATCGATGTTCCCCGCCGCCCATCGCGCGCGCGCCTGCAGAAACTGGAAATGAAGCCGCCAGTTGCGCGTGATCAGACCGTACTTCGCTTCGTCCAGCCCATCGCTCGCCCATCGCTCCATCTCATCCCAACTCCCCCGAACCGCCGCCGAGATCGACCAGTTCGTGCACAGCGCCGCCATCACCAGCACGATCTGTCCGCAATCGCGCGCAATCTCCATCGCGCGCTCCGCGTCGCGGTCGCCCGCCTGCACGTCTCCGCGATGGATCGATATCGCCGACCGCAGCAAATAGAGCGCGGCATGCGTCAAATCCGGCTGCCCTGTCATCCGCCGTTCCATCGAGCGGCAAAGGTCGTCGATACGGTCCACGTACCCGAACACGCCTTCGGAAAAGAGCACGAGCTGTATCGCCAGCGGATTATCCGTCCCAACCCCCGCCTTCAGCAGCCGGAACAGTTGATCCAGTTGCTGGTTTGCCTCGATCCAGTCCTTGCGATAAATCGCCGCCCACGCGCTCGCCGTATGAATCTGCGCGCGGCTTGCCGGAGGAATATCGAACGAGAGCGCCTCCTGAATAAGCTGCTGGCATTCCTCCAGCCGGTTGTTCATCACCGCCGAATTCGCCAGCGCGAGAATCGCTTCTCCCTGGCCCGCCGTATCGCCAATGCGGCGGAATCCCTCGAGCGCCTGCTCGATCCACGGCTGCGCGGCCGAAAACTCGCTCTGCGTCCAGATCGCATGCCCCAGCAGATACATCACGCGCGGATGCCGCAGCCGCGCGTCTTCCGGCAGTTCGAAAATCCATCGCCGCAGCGTGATCACGAAACCGCGCCGCGCGTATTCCGGACCAATCGCCTCGATCTCCGCCGCCGCTTCGTCCCAGCTCTCCGCTTCAATCCAGTGCCGCAGACGCTGGTCCGCCGAGACTTCCGCGCGCGCCGCTCGCCGATGCAGTTCCGCCCACGCTTCCGGACGTTCGCGCCGCAATCGCTCGCGCAGAAAATCGGCAAACAGATCGTGATAGCGGAACGTCGTCTCGCTCTCATCCGCCGCCACCACATACAGATTGCGCCGGTAGAGATCTTCCAGAATGCGGATCGAATCGCGCCGTCCCGTGAGCGCATCGCACACTTTCGGGCTCAGCGAAACGAGCACCGAAGTTTCGAGAAGAAATCCGCGCAGCTCCGGCGGCTGGCGGTCCAGCACCTCTTCCGCCAGAAAGTCGAAAATCCGGCGGCTGCCCTGCATGCCGCTCTCGAGCAGCGTCGTGCGCCGCGCGGGCAGCTGCGCGAGCGAAGTCGCCATCAGCCGCAGCCCCGCCGCCCATCCTTCCGTTCTCGTGTGGATTCTCTGAACTTCCTGCGCCGTCAGATTCAGTCCCAGGCACTCATTCGCCAGCGCTGAGGTTTCTTCTTCCGTGAAGCTCAGCTCCGGCAGTCGAATCTCGCCCAACTCGCCCCGCGCCCGCCGCCGCGCCAGCGCCATTGGCGGATCGTGCCGCGTCGCGAGCACCAGCCGCAGATTCGGCGGCGCATGATCGGCCAGATAATCCAGCAGCTCATGGACGGATTTCTCCGTGATCGCATGAAGATCGTCCAGCACAATCGCCACGCGATGCTCCGTCAGCCCGGCAATCCGGTTGATGATCGACGTAACCAGTTGCTTCGGATCGGCCACGCCCGGATCGCCGATCCGGATGCGCGCGGCCTCGAGCGACGCCGCCAGAGCGGCCGCCAGCCGCGAAGGATCGTTGTCTTCGGCATCGAGCAGCAGCCACGCCCACGTGGTTTCCGGAAAGCGCCGCGCCAGCTCGGCGAGCAGTGTCGTCTTGCCCGCGCCCGCCGGCGCCGCGATCAGGATAACGCGCGCGTGCGTCAGAAAGTGCGCGAACTCCTCGGTCAGCCGTGGACGCGCCAGCGCGTCATGACGGCGCGCCGGTGCGCTCAGTTTCGTGGCGGCAAGCCATGCTGCGGGTGGCTGCGGCATCTGCGGGCCCCCCATTTTCTCACAACCCAACGCCGTGTTTATGGAATATTGATATGTCAGCGGGGCACCGGCGGGAAAGGTCGTCGAAGAACAGATCCACCCCGCCCGGATGCGAAATCACCACGATCTGAGCCGCCCTCTCGCATCGCAGCGCGCGCGGCGTGTGCCGCGGGATGAAGACGCTCCCGCCCGGCTTCGCATTGATCTCCCGGTCTCCGATTTCGAACCACACCTCGCCCGAGAGGACATAGAAATACATGTCCTCCCACGCGTGCGTGTATTTCGGCGACTGCGCCGCTCCCGAGGCTGTGATCCGGCAGATGGCATAGTGTCCGCAGGTCGCGTGGCTCGAAAGCAGCACCTCGATCTGCACACCCGCCGCGATCTTCACAGGCGGGCCAGCGGCGGGCCCATCAGGATCACCCCGAACTCCGCGGACAGCTCGGCCGCGTCTTCGCCCCTGCCACGCCCGCTTGCGCGTTCGGAGAAGAAGTCTTCAAACTGCGGCGGTGTGATCAGCCCGATCGCTTCGACCGGTTCATCCGTGCAGTTCTGCCACGTGTGCGGCACGTTGCGCGGCGCGAAGACGGACGTTCCTGGACCCGCCGTGAACCGCGTCTGATCCACCTGAAACGTCATCTCGCCCCGGATGATGTAGAACCACTCGTCCTCGCGCGTGTGCAGATGAAGCGGCGGCCCCGCCATCGGGTCGGCGATGAGATGGACGATTGCGAATGCGCCCCCCGTATCCGCCCCCCGCACGAGCGACTTGAGATGCTGCGGCCCCAGACTCAATGGAAACGGCGCCCGATCCTCCCCGGCTTTGACCACAATCGGTTCCAGTATTGTTTGCTGCATAATGCTCCTTTCGACTTCCAGCATGCGCCGCCGCGCGACCGCTGCGCGTCCGCCAAAAGGATGATTTGAGGTTGGACCGGGGATGATTCAGTCGAAAGCCCGCACATCGTGGAGTGGCCTCAAAGCGATAGGCGCTCCGACCAGTGACCAGGCAGTGACCAGACCGTCCCGCTGGCCTGATATAAACTCGTGGCTGACCGAGGAGACGACGCTCATCTCACTCGCGCGCCGTTTACATATAGTCACTTATGTGTTACCATTGAGATTGGTTGCGGTCCGCGAATACATCGATCGCGCAGGACGTAGTCCCTTCCATTCCTGGTTCGACCGTCTGGATGCTTGCGCCGCAGCCAGGGTCAGGACAGCGTTGGCCAGACTCGAGACTGGGAATTTTTCCTCCGTTAAAGGCGTCGGCTCCGGCCTGTTTGAGTTCAGAATCGATTTCGGTCCAGGCTACCGCATCTACTTCGGCAAAGACGGAGATCAACTCGTGATTCTGGTGGGCGGCGGCACAAAGGCCCGGCAGCAGCAGGATATTGAGCGGGCGCTTATGTACTGGCAGGAATACAAACGCAGGAAGCAGGAGGCCGGAAGTGGCTCTCACACGTGACTTCAAAGAAACGGTTCGGGCTCGCGCGGTTCGGGATCCAAAGTTTCGCAGGGAATTGCTGCGCGAAGGGGTTACATCCCTCCTCGACGGCGACCTTGCCACCGCAAAGATCATTCTTCGCGACTACATCAATGCAACCGTCGGCTTTGCTGAAGTCGCGGATGCTACCCGGATTCCTTCAAAGAGCCTGATGCGAATGCTTGGCCCTTCGGGAAATCCCCGAGCTCAGAACCTGTTCGAAGTAGTCGCCTTCCTGCAGCGCAAGGAGGGGGTCCGGTTTAACCTCGAAGTGAATTCCACACCTATTCGCCACCGGTAGTGAACTCATTCCTGCCACTCAGTTCAGGAAAATGACTCAACCGAATCAATAACTTAACTCAAAAACCCTCAACCCCCGCAGTATAATGGGTTATGAGGCAACCGCCCCCCCGCTCGCAGATAAAGAATTCATTAATTGGGTTCGTTTTTTCGAATCTCTTCCGCCTCGGCCACGTCCCACGAATGGGTTCGTTTTTTCGAATGGCCCCCCAACCGATTCCGGCCCGGTCTGCACGTTTGAAACCTCTGAATCGTCAAACCTTTGTGATCCGTCTGGCTGCTCGATTTGTCCCTATCCTCACCTTCGCGGCGCTTCTCGCCCCAGCAGCCGCGCCCAGCCTCGATGACACCCTCAAAGCCATCGAAAACCGCTACAACCACGCGAACTCCCTAAAGCTCGATTTCTCCGAGCTTTACACCGCCTCCCATCATCCAGCCCAGAACGAATCCGGCATCCTCTATCTCCGCAAACCCGGCCGCATGCGCTGGGAATACACCAATCCCGCCGGCAAAGTCTTTCTCGCCGACGGCAAGTTCACCTGGCTCTACACGCCGGATGACCACCGCGCCGAGAAAATGCCGCTCAAAATGTCGGACGACATGCGGGCCCCCCTCGCCTTCCTCCTCGGCAGGCTCGATTTCCATCGCGACTTCAAGTCTTTCGAAACCCGCAAAGATAACACCGGCGCCCAGTGGATCCTCGCCCTGCCGAAGAAGGACAACCTGCCCTATAGCCAGGTCGAATTCCTCGCCGCTCCGGACGGTCAGATCCAGCGCATCCGCGTCACCGGCCAGGACCAGTCGAAAATCGAATACGCCTTCTCGAACGAACAACTGAACGCGCAGGTCGCTCAAAAGCTCTTCGTGTTCACGCCGCCCGCCGGCACCGAAGTGGTGGAGGCCCAGCCCTGATCATGGCTGATTTCCAGCTCCAGTACGCTGATGCCAGCGGCCGCGTTCACAATCAGGTCGTTCAGGGCACGTCCGACCACGAAGTGCGCGAGCGCTACGCGCGCCAGGGTTATCTTGTCTACCACGTGCAGCCGAAGGAAGGCCTCGTTTCGGGCCTTCGTCTCCCCGGTACCGGCAAACGCCTCAATCTCGAAAAATTTCTCATCTTCAACCAGCAGTTCGTCACCCTCATCCGCGCCGGCCTGCCGATCCTGAAATCGCTCGACCTCCTGGCCGAACGCCTCACCGACCCCAAACTCCGCCCCTTCATCAACGGCGTGCGCGAAGACGTCCGCAAAGGCGCGCTCCTGTCGGACGCGTTCCGCAACCAGGAAATCTTCCCCAGGATCTACGTCACCTCTGTGATGGCCGGCGAAAAATCCGGCAGCCTGGTGGAAGTCCTCGAGCGCTACGTCAACTATCAGAAGCTCGCCCTCGGAGTTCGCAAGAAAATCATCGTTTCGCTGATTTACCCCTGCGCTCTGATCGTCCTCGTCATCGGCCTGATGATCTTCCTCGTCACCTACGTGGTCCCCAGCTTCGCATCCCTCTACGAGAGCATGGGCGCGCAACTGCCATCGATGACCGTCTTCCTCATTTCGATTGGCACCACGGCCCGCACTTACGTAATCGCCTGGGCTGTCGGGCTTCTCGTCCTCGGCCTGATGTTCTACATCTGGTCGCGCGGCGAATCCGCTCGCGAAAAAATCGACCGCGTCCGCATCAAAATTCCCATCCTCGGCGATATCTGGATCAAATACCAGGTTGCCCAGTTTTCCCGCGTACTCAGCACGCTCCTCACCGGCGGCATTCCGCTGGTGCAGGGTCTCGAAACTTCCGCCGATTCACTCGGCACGCCGCTGCTCAGCAAAACCATCGCGAAAGCCGGCCGCACCGTGCGCGAAGGCCAGGCGCTCTCCGCCTCACTCGCAGGCACTGGCATCTTCCCGCCGCTCTCGGTCGACATGATCGAGGTTGGCGAATCCACCGGCGCGCTCCCCGCCATGCTTTCGAGCGTGGCTGAATTCTATGAAAACGATGTCAATACGAAAATGACCGCCGTGCTTTCGCTCATCGAACCCGCGATCATGGTCTTCATGGGGATCTTTGTGGCGTTCGTCCTGATCGCCCTCTATCTCCCCATCTTTTCCCTGGCGGACACCATCCGGTAAGCATCCATGACACCGAAGACTCCAGTTCCCGTCCTTGACGCCGCGCAGAGCGCGATGGGCGAAATCGTCTCCGCGCAGGCCACCGCCGCGCGCTACCGCTGCGAATACGTCGATCTGCGCGATGGCGCCATCGACGTCGATCTCTTCCGCTCCATTCCCGTCGACCTGATGTTCCGCTACAACTTTGTGCCCCTCAAAGCACAGAACGGAACGCTTGAAATCGCGCTGGCTGACCCGCGTAATCTCAATACGATCGACGAACTCAGCCTGCTGCTGCACCGCAAGCTCAAGATCCGCGTCGCCACGCCTTCGCAGATTGCCGATCTTCTCAAGAAGACCGAACAATCGCAGCGCGTTCTCGATGAAGTCACCGAAGGCTTCGCGCTCGATGTCGTCGGCGAAGAGGACAACCCCGAAGAAACACTCTCCATAGACCGCCTCTCCGCGGGCGACAGCAACATCGCGCCCGTCATCAAACTGGTCGATACCACCATCTTCAACGCGCTCGAACGGCGCGCCAGCGATATTCACATCGAATCGCGCGATCAGGAAGTCGTCATCAAATACCGCATTGACGGCGTCCTGCATTACGCCATGCCGCCCATCGCCAAGGACTGGCATTCCACGATCATTTCGCGCATCAAAGTCATGAGCGAACTCGATATCGCCGAGCGCCGCGTCCCGCAGGACGGCCGTTTTCGCGTCCGCTACAAAACGCGCCTCATCGATTTCCGCGTCTCCATCATGCCGACGATCTACGGCGAAGACGCCGTGCTCCGCGTGCTCGATAAAGAATCGATGAGCGAGAAGTTCGCGCGGCTCTCCCTCGATGTTGTCGGCTTCAGCCCCACGGATCTCGTGAAGTTCCGCCGCTATATCTCCGAGCCTTACGGCATGGTGCTCGTCACCGGCCCCACCGGCTCCGGCAAAACGACCACGCTCTACGCCGCTCTCAGCGAAATCAAAAACGACGAAGACAAGATCATCACCATCGAAGACCCCGTCGAATACCAGCTCAAGGGCATCACGCAGATTCCGGTCAACGAGAAAAAAGGACTCACGTTCGCGCGCGGCCTCCGCTCCATCCTGCGCCATGATCCCGACAAAATCATGGTCGGCGAAATCCGCGATCAGGAAACGGCGCAGATCGCCATCAACTCCGCGCTCACCGGACATCTGGTCTTCACCACAGTCCACGCCAACAACGTGGTCGACGTGCTTGGCCGCTTCCAGAACATCGGCGTCGAGGCGTATAACTTCGTCTCCGCGCTGAACTGCATTCTGGCGCAGCGCCTGGTTCGCCTCAACTGCGACCACTGCAAGCGCCCCGTGCGCTATCCGGATTCCGTGCTGGCCGAAAGCGGCCTGAACCCGGAAGAATGGCGCAACGTCGATTTCATGGAAGGTCCCGGCTGTTTCGAATGCGGCGGCACGGGATTCCGCGGCCGTACCGCCATCCATGAACTGCTCGATCTGAGCGACCGGATCCGGGAATTGATTCTGGACCGCCGCCCGTCCTCTGAAATCCGCCGTGCCGCGCGCGAGGAAGGCATGACATTCCTCCGCGAATCCGCCGTCGAGAAGGCGCGCATGGGCGTCACGACCCTGCGCGAAATCAATAAGGTGACTTTCATCGAATGAGTTTTCTCGATACCATTCAGTCGTTCCTCAAGGACCCGCCGCCGGAATTCGCCTTCGAAATTTCGGCCGCCGGCATCGCCATGTCGCGCACGCGCCCGCCCGCCGTTGCCCAGCGCATACCGCTCGCGGAAGGCGTTGTAGTGCCATCGCCCGTGAAAGAGAACATCACCGATCCCGCCGCATTTGAGGAAGCCGTTCGCAAGCTGGTGCCGAATCCCTCCGGTCATCCGCTCGTGACGCTCATCCTGCCGGACAACGCCATGCGCCTCTCTGTGCTCGAATTCGACAATCTGCCGGAGAAGGAAGAAGAGCGCACCGCACTCGTCCGCTTCCGTCTGAAGAAGACCGTGCCGTTCGACGTGGAGACGGCTTCCGTCGCATGGTTTGCGCAGCCGGGCAATAAAGTTGTTACGGCAGTCGCGCCTGCCGGAACCATCGCGCAGTATGAGGCGCCGTTCCGCGCCGCGAAATTGCGGCCGGGCGTTGTGATGCCTGCTGCGCTGGCCATGCTCGAACTGCTGCCGCCCACCGGATCATTTCTCGTCGCGCACCTGCATTCGGGCGCACTGTCCGTGCTGGTGGTCAGCAACGGCATCCTGAGCCTGGTGCGCTCTCTCGAGCTCGCCTCGCAGGGCGATCCCTCGGCCGACTTCCTCGATGAAATTGTCTCCGGTCTCTACTCCACCCGCATCTACATGGAAGACCAGGGAGAGACGAAGCCGGAGCGCCTCTACCTCGCCGGCTTCGGTGACGATACTGCGCGGACCGTCCAGCGCCTGACTTCCGAACTCGATATTCCCATCGAAATCGTGCAGCAGAACGACCCCGGCCTCGCCGGATATTTGTACTCGCTTCATCCGCGTCCCATAACAAGGACGGCCGCCGCCGCATGAGAATTCAGATCAATCTCGCAACCGAACCGATGCGCCGGGACCGGCCGATGATCGTGGCCTCGGCCGCGGTGGGGCTGCTGCTTTGCATCACACTCGCCGCGCTCGTCGGGCTCCTCGTCACGGACCGCCGCGCCATGGCTGAATCGCGCCGCGCCATCGATCAGGTGCAGCGCCAGCTCAACAGGACCAATGCCGCGCAGGCGCAGCTCGATGCGAAGATGCGGCTGCCGGCAAATTCGAGCGTTCTCTACCGCAGCCAGCTCTTCAATACACTCATCCAGCGCAAGGCGGTGAGCTGGACGCGCATCTTTTCCGATCTCCAGACGGTCCTGCCCTACGACGTGCGCGTCGTCTCCATCCGCCCCACTCTCAATGGGCGCGGCGAGCTTTCGCTGGATATGACAGTCGCCGCCCAGACCCCGGAGCCGGTCATCGGATTTATCTCGAAGCTGGAGCTGTCGAGTCTCTTCGGCGATGTGACCCAATCGTCCCAAACACCTCCAACCCAGACGGATCCGCTCTACCGGTTCCATCTCACGGTGACGTATGATCAGAAACTTTAACGTCAACTTCCGTGAGCCGCAGGTGCTCGTCCGCGCCGTGCTCGGTGTGCTGCTCGCGGCCAACCTCGTCATGGCCGCGCTCGCGTTCCATGTTGTTGGCGATTCGCCCGCCGAGCTCGATGCCCAGCTCGCGACTCTGCGCTCTGCGTTCCGCTCCGCGCAGCAGCACCTGAACCAGAGCCGCATACTGGTACGCAACATGGATGTGGGCCGCGAACAGGGGCAGAAGTTCGAAGTCTCGTACATGACGCCGCGCCGCCATACATTCGGGCCTCTCGACGGCGAACTGAACCGCCTCGCGCAGGAATCCGGCATGAAGGTAGGCACGATCAACTATTCGGTGGTCGATCCCATCGAAGGCAGCGGCGATCTCTCCATGCTCACCATCACGGCCGGTTTCGAAGGCGGCTATCCGCAGCTCATGAAACTCGTGAACGCGCTCGACCGCTCGCCGCGCTTCCTGTTGATTGATTCGCTGCAGGTGGCGCCACAGCCGAAAGGCGATATTCTCGACGCGGTCTTCAAAATCAATACCTTCGTACGCGAGGAATCGGAGGCGGCGAAATGACGCTCGGCGCCGAACCGAAAAAAGTCGCGATTCTGGCGGTCCTCGTCCTGACTGCCGTTGGAGGGTACTTCTACAACTCGTCGAGTGACGTCACCATCACAGTGCCCAGCACCCGCACTCCGGTCAGGCCTGCGGCCCCTCCCGCCGCCGCTTCGGGACGGACGACGCAGCGTTCCACCCGGTCGATGAACACCGAGTTCCGCCCTCGCGTTTTTGGCTCGCGTCCGGATGATCAGGGTGATCCTGCTTCGATCAATCCCGAGCTGCACCTCGATCTGCTCGCGAAGGTTCAGGCAATCGAACCCGCCGAAGCCAGCCGCAATCTCTTTCAGTTCGGCCAGCCGCCCGCGCCGCCCAAGCCGCTCCAGCCTGTGCCGACTAATGTACCGAAGATCGCGGTCAATCAGCCATCAACGCCGCCGCCTTCGGCCATGACTCACCCGGCGCCGGTGGGACCGCCGCCCGCGCCGCCGATCGATCTCAAGTATTACGGCTATGTGGTCAACAAGGCCGACGGTCTGAAAAGGGCTTTCCTGCTCGATGGCGATAATGTCCTGATGGTGTCTGAAAATCAGACCGTCAAACAGCGCTATCGCATCGTGAAGATCGCCCTCACCTCGATTGAAATTGAAGACATGCAGGCGAAGAACACGCAGACCCTTCGTCTGCCGCCGGATGCCCCTGGTTAAACGAGAGATGCCGCGCAAACGCAATCCCGAATCCGGCTACGCGATGATGATGATCTTCGCGATGGCCGCGGTCCTCGCCATCACGCTGTACACCGAAGTGCCGCGCGTCGCATTCGAAGCTCAGCGTGATAAAGAGCAGTTGCTGATCGATCGCGGCGCGGAATACCAGCGCGCCGTCACGCTCTTCGTGCGCAAGTTCAACCGCTTTCCGAGTTCGATGGAAGAACTCGAAAACACCAACAACCAGCGCTTTCTCCGCCGCCGCTTCGTCGATCCGCTGAGCGGCAAAGACGACTGGCGCCTGGTCCATGCCGGCCCCGGCGGCGTCCTCACGGACTCCGTCAATTCAACGCCGAAAACCGACGATAAGGGCCAGAGCCAGCAGCAGACTTTCATCACCGATATTGGCGTCGGCCCGAACGGCCCGAATCAGGCCGCATCGGGTGACAGCGTGAATCTCGCCACGCGCAAGCGCCCCAGCGATTCCGGCACAGGCGCGGGTTACGGCGGCGGCAGTAGCGGCGACGATACGGCCAGCAATCAGCAGCCTGCCAACACCGGCATTCCCGGCTACAGCGGACCGGTCATGGTGCTCCCGGATGGCCGAATCGTTCCCGCGAATTCGACGGGCGTCTATACGCCGCCAGGCGGCGCTGCCGGCGCGTCCGGACGAATCACGCCGATGCCTGGCATGGGCATCCCGCCCGGAGGAACCCCCACCGGCATTCCCAATCCCGGGCTCCAGCCCAACATGCCCAGTGGGGTTGCTGTCCAGCAGGGCATGCCGCAGGGCTCGGCTGCTCCAGGCGGACCGCCGGGCGCGGCGGCCGCTCTGATCAATCAGATTCTGACGTCGCC
>CAZPZE010000599.1:0-7412 GCA_964590625.1 uncultured Solibacteraceae bacterium | reverse complement strand
GCGCCGAAACCACAATCCCCGCGTTGATCTCCGCGCCTTCCTTCGTTGTGTGGACGCGCTTATCGGCAAACAGCGCCGTGACCGCCGTCTCCCCCATCGGATCGTAGCGTTCGGCGATCCGATGATACAGATCGAGCAGCGGCACGTTCTCTCCCTTCGCCACCTCTCGCGCCCAGTCCGCATGACTGCCCTTCAGTTGCTGGATTTTCCCGTTCTCCCAGATGTTGCGCGGAATCAGCGTGCACACCACCGGCGTCGCGCCCTTGCTCCGTATGTCCGCGATGTACTTCCGCAAATACCAGCCCCACGTGTGCACCGTCTCGGTCTTGCCGTTCGTCGTGCGCTCTTCCGTCTCTTCCCCGACACCATGCAGGGGCGCAGCCGGACCGTTGTCGTTATGCCCGAACTGCATGATCACTACGTCTCCGGGCTTGATCATCGGCAGCGTGCTCTCCCAGAACTCTGCCTGCATGAACGACATCACGCCCGTACCGCCCACCGCGCGATTCACCACATTCACCTTCGCCGGATCGAAATACGCCGCCAGCGGATCGCCCCATCCCCACTGCCCGTTGATCGCGTCGCCGCGCCCGTTGCGAATCGTCGAATCGCCGATGAGAATGATCGAGGGCAACGCAGGGTCCGCCGGTTGCGGCTGATTCAGCCAGCGCAGCCAGTTTTCACGATCCGAATGCGCCGGAGCCTTATACGCCGCGATCGTCACGAACTTCATCGGCGCGATTTCAATCGCTCTTCCGGCCGCCGAAAAATTGCGGATGATCGCGTTCTCCCGCGTCGCCTTCAGCAGCGCAATCACCATCCGCGCATTCAGCTCCGCGCCCGCATCATTCGTGTGCGTGTGATCTTTCGGATAGAGCGGCGCCATCGCTGCCTCACCCAGCTGCTCGAAATGGTCGGCGGCGAAGTTGGTGAAATCCACGAACGTCGCGTTCTCGCTCTTCGCGATCTCCTGCGTCCATTCGCCGTAATGTCCCGACCCGCGCTCCACGTGCCCATCCTTCCAGATATTCC
Source organism: uncultured Solibacteraceae bacterium (assembly GCA_964590625.1). GTDB lineage: Bacteria > Acidobacteriota > Terriglobia > Bryobacterales > Bryobacteraceae > BOG-234. The sequence goes on along the minus strand of CAZPZE010000599.1, from coordinate 6,380 downwards.
GCACCGTCAGCGAAAACAAAATCGGAACCGCGCCCTTCGCCTTCGTATCCGCGATCATCTTCCGCATGTACCAGCCGAACGTGTGCACGATCTCGTGCTGCTTCGTGACGTTGTTATCGATCTCCTGCGTTTCCTCGCCCAGCCCCGGCAGCGAACCGCGCGCGATCTTTTCGCCGTTGATATCGCCGCCATCGTTGTGCCCGAACTGAATGATCACGTAGTCGTGCGGCTTCACGTCCGCCAGCAGCTTGTCCCACAACCCTTCGGTAACGAACGTGCGGCTGCTGCGTCCGCCGCGCGCTTCGTTCACCACGTTCATCTTCGTCGTGTCGAAGAACTGAGGGAACGGACGTCCCCAGCCAATCGCGTCGGGCACGCCATCCGCGGCCGTCGAATCCCCGGCAATAAAAATCGAAGGCAGCGCGGGATTAATCGCAGCCACGCCGCTGCTCACGCTCAGCGCCAGCCCCAGACCGAGCAATACAGGAACACGCAGATTCATAAAGCTCCCTTCACGAACTTCTTCACGCTGGCCCCGTTCACTTCGCCCACGTAAATCGCGCCCATCGAATCGACCGTCACCGCCGTCGGATTGTGCAGCCCCTCGATGCGATCCACAATCTTCCCATCCTTCGTGTTCGCAATCAGCAGCACATTATTGTCGGTTCCATCCACGCAATAGAGCAGCCCACCCTTCACGAACAGCCCCCACGGCGTTCCGAAATTCGTCCACTGCGCGAGAAATTTCCCGGACGTATCGAAAATCTGAATCCGGTTGTTCGATCGGTCCGCCACGTAGATGCGCCCATCGTCGCCGATCGCAATACTGTGCGGCACATTGAACTGCCCAGGCTCCGTGCCCTTGCCGCCCCACCACGCGATGAACTTCCCATCCGGCGAGAACTTCACCACGCGCGTATTCGGTCCCTCACCATCCGCAACAAAAATTTCGCCATTCTTCGCGACCGCCACATCGCCCGTGCCGTCGAATGCATCCTGCGATGTGTTATCGCCCGTCACGTCTTTCTTTCCCAGCGTCATCAGAAGCTTGCCCGCGGAATCGAATTCGAACACCTGCTGATGGCCGCGATCCGTCACCCACACATGCCCCGCCGGATCCACCCGAAGAAAATGCGGCGTCTTAAACATCCCCTCGCCCCAGCTTCGAAGCAGCTTCCCGTCGCGATCGAACACCTCGATCGGCGCCGCCCCGCCGCGCTGGAATACATACACGTTGTTCTGCGCGTCTACATCCACGCCGGTCACCGCGCCCCATTTCGCCTGGCCCCAGTTTTCCACCAGCCGGTACTGCGAATCCGCCGCAAAACAGCCGGCCGCTGCCGCAATGCACACCGCAGCTAAAAAGAAAAAGCGCATCCGAAGATCTGCCTGAACCACTTCAGTATATGCAGATCTTCGGATGCGCAAGAAAGCGCTCAGTGGTGCTTAGAACCGCTGCAGGTAAATGTTCCGCACCCAGTATTCGCCCGTGCTCTCCACTTCGGCGCCGATCTTGCCGCTCGGCCGGAAGTAAGCCGGGTCGTTGTCGATGAACAGCGTCACCAGATGCCCATTCATATAGATCGAGGTCGTGTGCCCGCGCGCAACAATCATGTACTGATTCCAGTCGCCCTTGTGGAACCACGAATCGAGCGTTGCTTTGTCGGCAATCGTCCCCAGATCCTGCACCGGCTTGCCGGGTTCCGCCAGCAGCGCGTGCCCAGGACCGGAGATGATCCCGCGTCCGCCCTGCTCATAGAACATGCCGCTGAAATTGTTGTTCGCGTCGAAATCGGCCTGCGGACCGTTCAGGTCCCACTGCGCCATTTCCGCGCGGCTCGGCGGCGTTCCCGGATTCGCGCACGCCGGACCGCGTCCACCGCCACGGCCACTGCCGCCACGTCCACCCGCCGCCGCAAAGCCGGCTCCGCCAGGCCCACGGCCGCCCGACGCGCCGCGTCCGCCGCCGAATCCGCCGCGTCCGCGCGGCGCATACTTGAACGCCACATCTTCGCTCGCCGTCCGGTAGCTGCGGAACTGCATCCCGCCGTTCACCTGCTCGGTACCCTTGAGCTCATACTTCAGAGCGAAATCGCCCGGCTCGCCGTTCGTCCAATAGATATACGTGGTGCCGGTCGGCGCCTCGCACGAGGGATGGATGTAGAGCGATTCGTCCTTCACGCTCCAGTACTTCGTGTTGCCGGCCCACCCGTTCAGCGTAGTGCCGTCGAAAATCTTCTGCCAGCCTTCGTTGTCTTCGTAATTGAACGGCTGCGCGGAACCGCGTCCGCCGCCTCTGCCGCCACGGCCGGATGCGCCCGCCGCTCCCGGTCCACCGGCTGGCGGCTGCGAAAGCGCGAAGTGCGCAGTCATCAGAACTGCCGCCGCACCCAGCGCCATCGAAAACAAAATCGTTCCCTTCACTTTCATTGCACGCTCCCTGAATTTGCGGCGGCCCACAGCACCCCGCTCGTGTCCCCCCAAAAAGCATACAGCGCAATTCCCGTTTCTCCAACCTAAATCTATCGAAAATCCTTCAAAAAGTGTAAGTTAGCGGCGAGTTGGTTCAGCCATTGGAGGTTCAGCCATTGGCATTGCGAACACCGCTCGAGCGATTTACAATCCATCCATGAAACTCCTGCCGGTACTCGCCCTTGCCGCCGTTCTCGCTCAGGCCCAGCAGTTCGATGTGCTCCTAACCAACGCTCGCATCGTGGATGGCACCGGCAATCCTTCCTGGATCGGCGATATCGGCATTCGGGACGGCCGCATCGCCGCCATCGGACGCCTCACCGGCCAGCCCGCTGCGCGCACCATCGATACCCGCGGCCTCATCGCTGCGCCCGGCTTCATCGACATCCACAATCATTCCGACTACGCGTTGCTCACCGACGGCAACGCCCAAAGCATGATCCGACAGGGCGTGACCACCATGATTCTCGGCGAAGGCGGATCCGCCGCGCCCGTCGGCGGCAAGCAGGAGGACGCCGCAAAGTACAACTGGAAAGATTTCGACGGCTACTTCGCCGCGCTCCGCAAAGGCGGCATCTCCACCAACGTCGGCACCTACGTCGGCTCCAGCCAGATCTGGACTTACGTCCACGGCCCGAACGCCGGCCCGCCCACCGCAGCTGAGGTTGCCGAAATGCAGGATCTCGTCCGCCAGGCGATGCGTCAGGGAGCGCTCGGTGTCGCGAGCTCTCTCAGCGGACCGCCCGGCTCGTGGATCGACACCGATACCCTCATCGCCATGTGCAAAGCCGCCTCCGAATTCGGCGGCCTCTACTCCACCCACATGCGCACCGAAGGAATTGGCGTTTTCGAATCCGTGGCGGAAGCGCTTCGCATCGGCCGCGAAGCCAGCGTGCCGGTCGATATCATCCACATCAAACTCGCCGATCACACGCTCTGGGGCCAGATGCCGGAGCTCATCGGCATGGTCGCGCAGGCGCGCGCCAATGGCCAGCAGGTGACAGCCAACGTCTATCCCTATCGCGCCGGACAGAACGATCTCGCCACCATCATCCCGCCGTGGGCGCACGAAGGCGGCACGGAGAAGATGATCGCGCGCCTCAAAGATCCGTCCCTGCGCCCGCGCCTCGAAAACGAAATCCTCCACGGCATCCCCGGCTCCGGCTGGTATGACCACTACACCGCCACCGGCGACTGGGAAGGCATGCTGCTCGTTACGCTGCACAATCCCGCTTACCGGAAGTACGAAGGCAAGCGCATGAACGAAGTCATTCGCGATATGGGCCTCAACCCGATCGACGCGCTTTTCAAACTGGTGGAAGAAAACGGCGGCTCTGTCCCCACCATCTTCTTCCACCACGATGAGGATGACATGCGCGAAGCCCTGAAGACGCCCTTCGTCTCGATCGGCTCTGATGGCATCGCGCTCAACACGCAAGGCCCGCTCTCAGCAGGCAAGCCGCATCCGCGCTCCTATGGCACCTTCGCGCGTGTGCTCGGCCGCTACGTGCGCGATGAGCACGTCATCACCATGGAAGACGCCATCCGCAAAATGACCTCCGCCAACGCAACGAAAATCCACATCTACGATCGCGGTCTTCTTCGCCCCGGCATGTGGGCCGATGTCACCGTCTTCGATCCCGCCACCATCATCGACAACGCGACCTACACCGATCCCCACCAGTACGCAACCGGCGTGAAATACGTTTTCGTCAACGGAAAAGCCGTGATCGATGGCGGCAATCACACCGGCGCGCGCCCCGGCACGATTCTCTTCGGCCCCGGACGCGTCAGTACTTCGACGCCACCAGCTCCGGCAGCTCCGCCACGCTCGCAATGATGTCCGTATGCGGCTCCGGTTCCAGCCGCTCGCGTTTCGACGCGCCGGAGAGCACGCCGACCACCGCCCGCGCCCCCGCATTCGCGCCGGCCTGCAGATCGAGCGGCGTATCCCCCACCGCCATCACCTCAGCAACGCTCGTCACCTTCGCCGCTTCCATCGCGCGGAAAATCATGTAAGGCGCCGGGCGCCCATCCTTCACGTCATCGCCGGTCACCACCGTCACGAAATACTTCTCCCACCCGAGCCGTTGGAAAATCGACGCCGCGATCTCATGCCCGAATCCCGTTGACGCCGTCAGCAGGATCCCGCGCGCCCGAAGCTTTTCAAACGCAGCCTCCGCGCCCGCAATCGGGGGAACCGCGCGATACGCTTCGATCGTCCGCGCGTTGAAATCCGCATAGATCGCCGCCACCAGCTTGTCCAGTTCCGCGCCCTTCGCCTTCGATCGCTCCGCCGCAAACCGCCGCACCACTTCGCGCTTCGCCGCCCCGCGCCACTTCGCAATTTCCTCCGGCGTGACCGTCATCCCGCGCTTCGCGAACGCCCCGATGAACGCTTCCGGCACATCGCCGCGATCCTGAATGATCGTGCCCCCCACATCGAACACGATCAGCCGGATCTTCCCTGCCGCCCGCAGCGCGGGTGCCAGCGCGCCGGCCCACGCCAGCAGGCCCATCGATTGTCTTCGCGTCATCATTTCGCCGCCGTCGCCCCCACCACTCGCCGGATCATCCCGTCGCTCTTGCTCATGATGTAGAGTTCGCCTTCCGCATCTTCCCAGAAATGGATATCGGACCGCCCGCCGTTCGGCACCTTCGCGAATCCCGGCAATCCCTTCGCCGCGCCGCCGCGCGCATGGTACGCCGCCTCCGTAATCGGATACATCGAGCTGTAAACCTCACCCGAACTCGCGCCCGGCTTCGTCCAGCGAATCTTCATCGGATGAATCTCCGCCATCGTCCCCGGCTTGCCGTCATCCGCCGCAAGCATCTCTTTGAAGTCCGCCCACCACACATTGCCCGTCGAAAGATCGCCGAAAATATACTTCCCGCGCAGCGCCGGAAACGCCTTCCCGTGATACACGTAGCCGCTCGACATCGCGTCGCCGCCGCCCTGCTCATGCGGATACTCGATCACCGGATACGTCGGCGTCACCATCCCGTTCGTCTCCGTCGCATTCAGCATCATCGGAATCCGGTCATCCGCGGGCAACTCGGAAGTCTTGTTCGTCAGCTCCAGCTTCTGATTTCCCTCGCGCAGCGAATATCCATAATTCGCGCCTTTGTGGATAAAATCCACCATCTCCCACGTATTCAACCCAATCACATCCGCGATCAGATGATTGTCTTTCGGATTCGCCGTATCCACATCCCACGTCAGCCGCGCCGGATTGCGCAGCCCATACGCCCAGATCTCCCCGCGCACGCCCGCCTTCTGCATCGCCGGCGCAACAAACGGATTGTCATTCGGAATCCGGTAACGCCCGTTCGCGCTCACCGTGCTCGAATCCTTCCGGTAATTCAGATCCGGAATAATCCGCAGAATTTTGCCCTGCGGCAAATCGAGCCGCTGCGGAATCGACCGCACCTCCGGATTCTTCGATTCGCCCGACCCGCCGTCGCCGCACGCGATATACATCACGCGCCAATCCGCATCGCCGGGCTTTGCCGTCGGGTCGAAAATCATATCTCCCATCGGATGAATCTGCCCCGTGAATCGCACCCGCATAATCTCGCGAGCCGTTCCTTCGAATATTTCATCCGCAGTATTCGTATCGGTCCACTCGATCAGCACCGCCTCGCGCGTCGCCGGACCCGGCGGCACGATCGCGGGCGTCGTCTGATATCCATCCAGCTTCAGCCCGGGAAAACTCTTCCCATTCGGCATATCCGATTCCGGCGCGGAGAAATCCTCCAGATGGATCGTGTAGAGCCTGCCGTTATGCACGTAATCCGGGTCGAACGCAAACGAGATAAATCCATTCGCGAACCCCGCCTGCGTGGGAAGCCGCGCAAACAGACCAGGCTGCCCGTCGCGTCCGTTGAAGTTCAGATACGTGGTGAGC
>CAZPZE010000598.1:0-3054 GCA_964590625.1 uncultured Solibacteraceae bacterium | reverse complement strand
AACTTCACAAACGCCGGCATCGTGTAGCCCTTGAGTTGAATATTGTCGCTTTGCAGATCCACGGTCGCGCTGATCTCCGGCTGCTCCACGTTCTTCATCTTCACGCCGCCTTTGGCCGGCACAAGCGCGAAAAACGAAGTGCTCTTATTCTCTTCGTGGACCTTCATCGCGAACTGATCGGCGAGAAGATGCTGCAGCATCACCGGAATCTGAGCCACCGTGGATCCCGCGGGCAGCGTCGCGATGATGTCGAATCGTTCCTCGCCGAGCCACTTCGGGCCGCTGATCTGCTCCTCCGTCACGCCGTAAGCGAAGGCGAGTACGGATTTCAGTGTGACGCCCTGGTAGTTGATGCGCGAAGCGTCCTGCTGTGGCGCCAGCGCGCCGCTTTCAGTTCCATGAGCAGCACGTTTGACGGACGCTGTTTCGAAATTTTGCGCCGGTAATGCAGCCGCACAGAACGCCAGGATGATGAGACTTCTGCCGGAAATCATCGATCACAGCGTATCACGCGTTTCAATGATTATGGTGTATATCCTGAAACTCTTTCAGCCGCACCAGGTCGTTCGCGAGGATGTCCCGATCGCGATGGGAAAGACGTTCATCGTTCGCGGACTTGCGAATCGAATCAATGACATCGTTTAACAGCCCGTTGTCCCACCGGGTCTGATCGAGATCAGCCTGCATTTTGGTCAACTCCTGCTCGGTCCTGGCAAGGCGGTCCATCTCCTTGTCGTGCGCCCGGCCTGCCCAGACGTGCTCGAGATCTGTCCTGACATTGAGAAACAGATGAGAGCGCCCGTCCGCTCCACTAAACCGCAGGTCCCGTTCGTGATACCAATCCTGCGCGACTGCGCTCATCGCGACAAGCGCTCCAATGCCAACCATGATGATTGAACGCATGAATGTGATCCCTCCTTCCTGACGAGCCAGTCGCACACAAGTAACCAAATCCGCTGCATCAAAGTAAATTGCCGGTGAGAATCTGCACAATTCCAGCTGGCCAGCACCTGAAAATACCCGGCAAACTGTATTTTTCCCGATGCAGTTCGGATGTAATCTAAGCCCAGCCTGATTGACAGGAAAGGAGCACCAGGATGAGTTCCACCATATTGGCCCTGTCAGCCGCATTCCTGACCGCCGCTCTCTCGATTCCTGCTGCAGCTCAAACCTGGTCCATTTCCACAATCGCCGGCGGCGGACTGCCGCAAAACATCCCCGGTCCATCCGCGTGTGTGTCGGACCCGGAAGGGCTTGCGGTGGACAAGGCAGGAAATCTCTTCATCGCCGATGCCCAGGCGAACGTCGTTCTCCGGCTCGACGCCACAACGGGTCTCCTCACGACTTTTGCCGGCAACGGAACCAGTGGGTATGCAGGTGATAACGGTGCGGCGACCGCCGCGCAAGTGAATGCGCCCGAAGGCGTGGCAGTCGATTCGGCAGGCAATGTTTTTATCGCTGATTCCTCTAATAATGTCGTCCGCAAGATCTCAAACGGCGTAATCACCACGTTTGCCGGCAACGGGACCGCAGGTTACAACGGGGACGGCGGTCCGGCTACGAGCGCCCAGCTCCACCACCCGTGGGGTATCGCGCTGGATCCCGCCGGCAATCTCTTTATCGCGGATGCGTACAACAATGTCATCCGCGAAGTATCCAGCGGGACGATCACCACTCTGGCGGGTAACGGATCCCCGGGTTACCGCGGAGACAACGGACCTGCTCGCAGCGCTCAGCTCTCACAGCCACAGGGAATCACCGTGGATCCCGAGGATGATGTTTATATCGCCGACTACTTCAATGGCCGCATCCGCAAGGTGGCGAACGGTATGGTCACTACAGTTGCGGGAGACGGCAACCCGGGCAATCTCACTAACCCGCGAGGAGTAGCTATCGATGGTGCGGGGAATTTGTACATAACAGAGCGCAGCACCATCTGGTCAGCTTCCAACGAGACTTTATCATCGGTTGCGGGCGATGACAGGCCGTTGTACAGCGGCGATAACGGTCCTGCCATATATTCGGAAGTCGCCTGGCCCACAGCTCTCGCCGTCGATTCCAGCGGCAATCTCTTCATAGCCGATACGGGCAACTACCGCGTCCGGCTCGTGAAGAAAGGAGTCATTACGACCGTGGCCGGAAACGGGGCCAACGGATTCAGCGGAGACAACGGGCCAGCGGCGGAGGCGCAAATCGGCGGTGCATTCTTTGGCGGAATCGCTTTGGATAAGTCCGGTCACTTATATATCGCCGATTACCTGAGTGCGCGGGTGCGTGAAGTTTCGGATGGCAAGATTGCGACGGTGGCGGGAAATGGAGCGAAAATCGGGCTCGGGGGGAACGCCGGCGATAACGGCCCGGCTCTCAGCGCGCCGATCAGCCCAGGTGAAGTCGCAGTGGGTCCATCCGGAAATCTCTACATCTCCGACCTCGGAACCGAAAGTATCCGGAAAGTCTCGAACGGAGTCATCACGACGATCGCCGGAAGCGGCGCGGCGGGATTTTACGGCGACAACGGCCCAGCCGTAAATGCGATGCTGAACACTCCCCTGGGAATGGCATTCGACTCCGCGGGTAACCTCTATATCGCGGACCGCGACAACAATCGTGTTCGGAAGATTTCGAACGGCATCATCACGACCGTGGCGGGGAACGGCACGCAGGGATACAGCGGCGATGGCGGCCCGGCCACCAGCGCTATGCTCTTCTCTCCTGTGGGCGTCGCCGTCGATGCGGCGGGCGACTTATATATCGCCGAGTATTGCCGCATTCGCAAAGTCAGCAATGGGATCATCACGACGGTGGCCGGGAACGGCACCAGGGGCTTCGCGGGCGATAACGGGCCAGCGATCGACGCCGTGCTCGACGATCCAAATAGCGGAATCGCTCTGGATGACGCAGGAAATGTCTATCTCCCTGATGAGCTGAACAATCGTGTGCGGCGGATTTCGAACGGCATCATCACGACCATCGCGGGTGGCGCCACTGCCTTCGCCGATGGTGGCCCGGCCCTTGCCACGGAGTTGAACCACCCCCGGACTGTTGCGGTCGACC
>CAZPZE010000597.1:0-3520 GCA_964590625.1 uncultured Solibacteraceae bacterium | reverse complement strand
TTCGACACAGCCAACAGGCTCCACCACAGCTTCGAAGACCCGCCCGCCCCCGGTGTCGGCACCGATACGGAACGCATGGCCGTCTTCCGCCGCGTGCGCGACGAACTGCGGGGGTACCTCAAAGAGTTCGCCAACGGACATAACTGTTTGTCCGATTGAACTACCATGCCGCCTCGATCGCTTTTCGAAGCTGCGAGGCCGCCTTCCTGGTAACTCCAGCCTCGGCCGAAAACTCCATCCACCGCCCAACCGCGCCTTGCACGCGCTCCACAATCTGTTTGGCGCGCCGGATCCCATGCCTCTTACCCAACTCCGCAAGGCCATGAATTCCGGGCGTTCGTCCTTCACCCAGAAGCAGCATGCTTTGCTCGCCATTCGGCCCGTGACTGAAGGTGAGGTCGTAAGCCGGAGCTACCATCCAGTTCCCGTCTTCGCCAAGCAGGAACGAAAAATTGCGCGCATGATCGTCACGGTTGTGCGCCAGCACGTTGAAACAGGCGATCGCATATGCCTTTTCCACCTCGACCATATTCCGTGTGAGAAGCATCACCGCTTTGAGGTAAGTGTCATAGTCGAGACTCGGATGCCGGTAGTCGGCATGAATCAAGCCCGCCAGACTATGCATATGGATGCGGCGGTCCCCTTCTCGATCGAACCGCCGCGCCCCGAAATACGCTCCGCGCCGCGTTCGGAAAAGATGGACCGGCGGCACCTCAATCCCTGCGGCCGATGCCATCAGGCTGTAGGCGTACTCAATTGCGCCGGCGTTCCGCTCATCCTGGGACGAGGCGAATTTGATGATCCAGTGCTCGCAATCCGGCGCTAAAGGCCGCATGCCATGAATGATTCTCCTGCGATCCTGACTTACCTGGACGACGATCTTCGGGCGCGCACCACCCGAAGATCCGTTCAGCCGCAGCAGATCATCAAAGACCTCTTCGCTGTCCCCCGCCAGTACGATACGCGATTCCTCGGCGATCCGGTCAAGGGAGATCCCGCCGTCATCGCTCGAAGCAATGAGCCCTCCACTGTAGTCCGGCTCATACGACAATGCGCCCATTCCGTTTCGGCCGACGAAGGCAAGGCGGTCGAGCGGGCTGAGTTGCCCTCGCCGGATGCCATGCCGTTCCACCGCGCGATCGAGGAGCAGGCGGCCCCATCCGTCCGGCAGACTATCGGCGAACACCCCAAAGAGTCCGTCGAACGGTTCGCGTCGTGCTTCCCTGATGCCGGTTTTCAGGGGGAGCTCGAACGGCGAGATTTCGATTCCGGATGAAATGAACGCCGGGTCGTACTCAAACAGAATTCGACGCTCGCGGACCGCAAGACGGCCAACCTTGCAGCGCTTTGTCCCCTCGTGCCAGACGTTCAGCAGTGTCACGGGAGCGTGCTTCATCTCGACCTGCCTCGCTGACGTTTTCGGGGCGACTTCAGCAGATCATCGAGCGTGCGGCCCTCGAATTCCGAAGACGGTGCGCAGATCCCGTGAAAATCCTGCAGGCAGCCCAGAGCGAACGCGAGCCGCAGCAGGGAATCGAGTGCGATCTGCCCCGTTGCCTCAAACCGCTTCAGGGAGCCAAGGCTCATGCCGGAGCGCGCCGCAAGAACCTGTTGAGTCAGGGCCTCGGTCAGACGCCGGGCTCTAAACCACCCGGCAATCTCGCGGCGGATCTCGTCAGGCGTTTGCAACTCCATAGCTAGTATATTAGCTGTAATCGGCCACTTTGTACAATAGTGGTTATTATATGAAATCCTGAGAAAAGTGTGAGGCTCCCCCGGTATCTCCTGGAGCGATGGCTGGGGCCATTGAGGAACGGGCCAAACATTCCTCTTGACACCGCCGCTATATGCGTTACCATCAGTAACGTGACGATTGGTAACATACTTGAACTATGGCGCGCCAAAAGAGTCTCGGCAACCTCGAACAGCAGGTAATGGATTTCCTCTGGAAGAACGGTCCTGCCACGGCGGAGGCTGTACGCGCCGCCGTCGGACGCACGGACGAGGACGAAGCCCGCCCCCTCACCGACTCCACCATCCGCACGGTCCTCCGCCGCCTCGAAACCAAACAATACGTCCGTCACGAAATCGAAGGACGCCAGTTTCTCTACTCCAGCGCACGCGAACCCCGCAAAGTAGCGGCCGAAGCCGTCCGCAGCGCCCTCAGAAATTTCTGCCGCGGATCGCTCGAAGAACTCCTCACCGGCCTCGTCGATCACCGCGTTGTTGACAGCGCCGAACTCCGCCGCCTGGCCGAAAAAATCGACCAGCAGGAAAAAGCGCAGAAATCAGGGAGGAAAAACTCATGACGATCGCTCTGCTACGTCCATTCGCCCTCGCCGCCGTCGCCTGGCTGTTGCTGCGCGTTTTTCGGATCCGTCATCCGGCGTCTCAGCATGCCGTCTGGACAGCCATTCTTTTCGCCACGCTCGCCATGCCGGTTGTCAGCACGTTCGCGCCGCAATGGAATCTGCCGATCCTCCCGCGAAAGCAGGAAATCGCGATCCAGGCGCCTATCCCCTCAATTGCCATTCAGACGGACGACGAGGTAACGAGCAACGTATCGGCCAGGTCATCCAACAGTCCGGCCGCCCGGCAGCCAGTCAACGTGATCCTCCTGATTTATCTTGCCGGACTTGCGGCCATGGTGATTTATCGCCTCACAGGCTGGCTACTCCTGCGCCGCGTGCTGTCACGATCCACGCCGGTGCACTTTCACGTTTGCGAATCCGCCGAACTCATAACCCCGGTAACCGTCGGCGTCTTGCGCCCGACAGCCATCCTCCCCGCCAACTGGCGCGAATGGGATTCGAGCACGCGCCGCGCAGTGCTTTCGCACGAGTTCGCACACATTCGCCGCCGCGACACTCTGACGGCAAGCCTCGCCCGCTTCGCGAAAGCCCTTCTCTGGTTCCATCCACTCGTCTGGTGGATCTCGCGTCGGATGTCAGAACTTGCGGAGCTGTCATGCGACGCCGCAGCTCTCGAACGAAACGGCGATCCTGCCGGTTACTCGCGCGTCCTGCTCACTTTCGCCGGCACCGTACAGGGAAGTGGCTATCGCGCCGCGTTGCCCGGCCTCGCGATGGCATCACGCGCAGCTATTGGACATCGCATCGATACAATATTCGAGATCTCCCGCGGAAACACACGTAAACTCTCGCGTCCGCGAATTCTACTGCCATTGATCGGTGTGCCCCTCGCCTGCTTTGCGGCTGTGGTCGTCGTGACAGCCCAGGACCGAGCGCCCATTCGAACGCAACGATTCGAAGCCGCCTCCATCAGGCGTGTCTCCAGCCCGAGCGGGTGCGGGCGCGGAGGGCTGGGCGCCTCAAACGCAGGGAGATTGAGCGAGTGCGGATCACTCGAATTCCTGATTCGGAATGCGTACGTCTGGTACGCAGATGGGCATTTCCATGGCAGGTCGCCCGGAGGCCCAACAATCGAGGGAGGACCCGCATGGGTTCATTCCGACTCTTACGCAATCGGGGCGAAGGCGCCCGGTGCTCCCGGGCGCGAA